>JAEYXG010000042.1 GCA_023428585.1 Bacteroidota bacterium | reverse complement strand
GCAAATTATGATTTTGGTTATCTGGTGAGCTCACGATGTGGTAAACGAACAAAGCTTTTTGTGTTCTAGTACGCATCTTTCTCAATATTATCAGCAGGTTTGGCAAACTTTTCTATTTTATAAATGTTATTTGTCAAATTATTTCGGGGTGGGGGTTTAGAGTATATAGTTAAAAACCTATATATTTGCATGTGTAGAACCGTATCAGTAAAAATATTAAACGACTAATCAGCAAAAAATGAAGAAAATAACTGTTATTGGCGCCGGTAACGTTGGTGCAACCTGTGCAAATGTTATTGCACACAAGGACCTTACCCGTGAGGTAGTATTGGTTGATATTAAAGAGGGTGTTGCAGAGGGAAAGGCCCTTGATATCTGGCAGACTTCTTCTATTAATAATTTCAATACCAGGGTAGTTGGTGTAACAAATGATTATTTGAAGACCAAGGGTTCTTCAATTGTTGTCATAACATCAGGCTTACCCAGAAAACCGGGAATGAGCCGCGATGATCTTATCAAAACAAATGCATCTATTGTAATTGATGTTACCCAAAAAGTTATAAAGTATTCACCGGAAGCGATAATTATTGTTGTTTCCAATCCTCTTGATGTAATGACTTATGCCGTTTATAAAGCGGCAAGGAAACATTCAAGCAGGGTATTTGGTATGGCCGGTATTCTTGACACCGGCCGATATAAGGCTTTTCTTGCTGAAGCCCTTGATGTTTCACCTAAGGACATTCAATCATTACTACTTGGCGGACATGGTGATTCTATGGTACCACTTCCACGTTTTACTTCTGTTGCCGGTATCCCGGTTACCGATCTTCTGAATAAGGAAGAAATCGATAAAATTGTTGAGCGTACTAAAAAGGGTGGTGGTGAATTGGTTAATCTTATGGGAACTTCTGCCTGGTATGCGCCGGGTGCAGCTGCTGCCTCAATGGTTGAAGCTATTGTTGATGACCAGAAGCGTATTTTCCCCGTTTGTGCATACCTTGATGGAGAATACGGATTGAATGATGTATATATGGGCGTCCCCGTTAAACTTGGCGCCAAGGGAATTGAAGAGATCATTGAATTGAAGCTTACTCCCGATGAGCATAAAATGTTACAGGAATCTGCTGAATCCGTTAAGGTTACCATGCGTGTTCTGGATGATATGAAGTTGTTTGAAGAGTAAATTTGATAATTGAGTGATGCTTGTTGAGAACAGGGGAGGCTAATTATAGTGGCTTCTCCTTTTCTTTTTGTTCCCTGTGTTCGCTTGGCAATTTCGCCATTTATTAAGGCTAACTTCATGACCCTCATAACTTATGTTACTACTCATCGTTTGGTATTTGATACTCTCTGCCATTATATGCCTGGTGCCGGGTGAATTTGATTTGCCAAAAGTACCTTAATGGAAAATTACCTAATTTTATCCTCTTTATTGCTGATTGCTTATGATGAAAAAGAAAATAGTAGTATTGACAGGAGCCGGAATCAGTGCTGAAAGTGGATTGAAGACGTTTCGTGACTCCAATGGATTGTGGGAAGAATATAATATTGAAGAAGTTGCAACATATAGTGGTTGGCTGCGAAATCCCAAACTGGTTCTCGACTTCTATAATAAGCGCAGAAGTCAACTCCAGGGTGCAGAACCTAATGATGCTCATATTGCCCTGGCCAAACTGGAAGAACAGTATGAGGTTCATATAATTACTCAGAATGTTGATGATCTGCATGAAAGAGGAGGATCAACCAATATTGTTCATCTTCATGGAGAATTAACCAAAGTTAGAAGCATAAAATACCCCGAATTTGTTTATAATATTGGTTATAAGGATATTAATATTGGTGATTTTTGTGAAAATGGTGAACAGTTAAGACCACATATCGTTTGGTTTGGAGAGGCGGTGCCTCTTATGGAGGAAGTATCTAAAATTGTTGAACAGGCTGATTATCTATTAATTATAGGAACTTCACTGCAAGTTTATCCGGCTGCAGGATTAATACATTATGCACCCGGTCATTGTTTGATATATTTAATTGACCCCAAGGCAGAAAGTCCTCTTCAATCTGCAAACATTAAAATTATAAGGGAAAATGCCGGTAAGGCAGTTCCAGTGCTGGTTAAAGAATTGTTGGATATTGTGGAATAACTCACTGAAGGTGTACTTGTAAATGCAAAATGATGAACCCAAGGCAAATATTATATTTCATATTGTTAATCCTGCTTTTTGCCGGATGCAAGAAGGATGATGATTTAAGAAAGAAAGATGACCTGATAATTAGTGAATATCTTTCCCAACACGGGCTAACAGCACAAAAAACCGAATCAGGTCTTTATTATATTATAGATGTACCGGGGGTGTTCCCCAGGCCAACTATCAATTCAACCATTACTGTGCACTATAAAGGTTATTTGACCAATCAGAAGGTGTTTGATACGACAGAAGGAGATGAACCTGCAACTTTTAAGTTGTCGGAGGTTATTGAAGGATGGCAAGAGGGTATGCAACTGTATGGAGAAGGGGGGAAAGGAACCTTGTTAATTCCATCATATATGGGATATGGAAGCGCAATTTTGCCCGGAATTCCTGCCAACTCTGTTCTCATATTTGATTTTCATTTGATTGATGTAGAATAATAAAAATCAACAACGGTTAATTACCGTTACCTTTGCCAATAAAATATTTGCATTTACATCACAATATCTTATATTTGCAAGACAATTTAATGTTTAAAACAGATTGATATGAATGGACTGAAGAAGGAGATAGCAAAAATCCGCCGCTGGTGTGCAATCCAGGAGCGTTGCCTCGTAGAAGTTAGAATTCATGCTCTTGCCCTTGGTTTAAATGATAAGGATGCTGAAAAAGCTATCCAGACCCTTACTAAAGAAGGTTTCATTGATGAAGAGCGCTTTGCTAAAATTTATGCCGGCAGTAAATTCAGGAACAAGAATTGGGGGCGTTCCCGTATCATTGGTGAACTTAAAGCCCGTCAGATCCCAGCTGATATAATAAAGATAGGCTTAGGTGAAATTGATGAAAAAGACTACCGTGCAAGAATTGTAGAGATGGTTCAGCATAAAATTGCCGTAACTGACCGTTCAAATGTGCTTCTATTCAAGCATCGGCTGGCCAAACCGGCAATAGCCAAAGGGTATGAACCCGAGTTGGTACAGGAAATAATTGATGAGCTGGTAAAAGTGAAAAAATAATATGGTGCAGAAGGAACAAGTTAATGATTTAAGGAAAAGACTTGATGCTCTGAGGAGGTTCCTTTGACATTGATAGCAAGCTTGAATCAATAAAGGAAGAGGAGGCTATTACTCACCAACCTGATTTCTGGAATGACCCCAAGAAAGCTGAAGCCCTTCTGAAGGAAATTCAACTCAAAAAGAAGTGGACAATTGACTTCGAGGCATCAGTTGCCTCCTTTGAAGATCTGGTTGTTATGGCTGATTTCCTTGAGGCAGGTGATGCATTGGAAAGTGATCTTGATCACCAGTATGCCATTGCCCTGAAAGCCATAGAAGACCTCGAACTGCGCAATATGCTCAGCAATGAAGAGGATCATCTGAATGCCATTTTACAGATTAATGCCGGAGCCGGTGGTACCGAAAGTAATGATTGGGCTGCCATGCTCATGCGTATGTATATACGGTATGGCGAACGTAATAATTATAAGGTTAGGGAATTGGATATGCATGAGGGTGATGTGGCCGGTATAAAATCAGTTACCCTTGAGTTTGAAGGGGAGGATGCTTTTGGATATCTTAAAAGTGAAAATGGAGTACACCGCCTGGTGCGACTTTCCCCCTTTGATTCTGCAAATAAAAGGCACACCTCTTTTGCTTCTGTCTATGTGTATCCGGTTGTTGATGATAAGATTGATATCCAGGTGAACCCTGCTGATATAACCTGGGATACTTTCAGATCAAGCGGCCCGGGCGGCCAGAATGTTAATAAAGTGGAAACTGCCGTACGGCTTAAGCATGAACCGTCAGGTATCATTATTGAATGCCAGGTTACCAGGTCGCAAGGGCAGAATAGAGAGAAGGCCCTCCAGATGCTTAAATCACAATTGTATGAAATTGAACTTCGAAAGCAGAATGAGGCAATTGCCGCTATTGAAGGCAAAAAGAAAAAAATTGAGTGGGGGTCTCAAATACGCAGTTATGTGCTCCATCCTTATAAATTGGTAAAGGATCTAAGAACAAATCATGAAACCTCTGATACGAATGAAGTGCTTGATGGTGGTTTAAATGATTTTATCAAGGCTTACCTGATGGAATTTGGTAGAGAAGGCAGATAACTGAATATTTGTAGTTTCTAATGAGTCCATAAATACTTAATTAGGGCAAAATTTAATTATATCCAACACTGCTTCAGTATATTAAAGGAATAGAGCGAAAGCCTAAACCAGTTGAAAATTAATTAAAATTCAGGAGTCAATCCATCGGGGTCGGCTCCTTTTTATTTACCATATTTAGTGCAATAGTTTGACTCCAGAGATGAAAGTGCTTGGTATTGTTATGTGTTTGCCGCTCCGATAAGCACCCTGTAATGCCTATGGGCATTAATATATACCGATGTCTATATATAATAATTATGGTATATAATATTGAGTACTTATATCA
>JAEYXG010000029.1 GCA_023428585.1 Bacteroidota bacterium | reverse complement strand
GTAATATTATCTTCTGTTAACACAAGACGGCCGTTTATATCAAACAACTGAAATGTGGCAGTTTTGTGCTGTACGCCCAGTTTAACCTGCAGAAAATCCTTACCCGGGTTGGGCATTACAATTGCTTCCTGAGCCAGTGGCAGGTTGTTATCATGAGTATTTACAATTAAGCCTTCGCTGTTGACTTTTAAAACGAATGGATGAGAAATACAGTCATAAGATTGAATATCGTAGTAATCTCCAACTACAACTATGTGGTTGTCACTAGTTTCAATTATGTCTTTAGGAAGATAAGCATCATCTTGTCCATAAAAGATCTGTTCAATTAATTCCATGTTGTAATTTAGCTTGTTTAACACGACATATGAAGTATATGCACATGGTGGCCAGTGATCTCCAGTATTATACCATCCCATAACCCAAATGTAATCAGTGGTTGCAAGGATATTTTTTTTCCCCATGCCGGGGTATGTTACGCTTTCTGTTTCACCAGGTAACATGATAGTATAGAGTAGTGAATCACTTAGATTATATTTGGAGAGACCTAAATTACGAACGTATTCCTCATAAAACTGTCCTGATAAAAAATAACTTGAATCATTTATTTTAGCCAGCTTGGTTTGTGAGTGAAACTCATTATCGGGCATTACGATTTCTATATTGCTAAGATCGTAGCTGAATTTTGCTATCGGATTATAGGGTACCCAAGTCAAATTAAAAACCTTGTAGTTTATTTTTATTAATTCACTTACTTTATCTATAATCAAGCTTGTTATGGCTTTGTTTGTGGTGTCATCTGCTACAAAATAATCATATTCTCCATTAGTTAGATGGGCCTTAATTATGGAATAGTTGTATGAAAGAGAAGAGTTTGGTGTTTTAAAGAAAGACAAGATATATGCCGTGGTGTCATCTAAAATTTCAAAATCCCAAGGTGTATTCACTGTATCAGGCCACATCCCGAAATTCCTCTGTTCTACTATATTCATATCATTATCAATTGAGTGTATAAATACTGAATTATACGATTTATCACTACCTATGGAGTCAATTGAACCTGATAAAAAATATGAACTGTTTGTATTTGTAGGATTCACTAATTCTGAAAAATAAGAATTTCCATTTTCAAAAGCATAGTTTGTACTGTCAACAATTTCACCATTCATTGCAATTTTCATCATAGTACCCACAGATGTTGTATGTTCAGGATTAGTATTTATAGCACCGCAAAATATCAGGTTGTTATCATCTGATTCAATAACACTATATATTTCTCTACAGTCGGAAGAAGGATATATTTTTAGAAAGGTTTCCTGTGCCTTTGTTGCGGGAAAGATAGAGAGGAGCAATAAAGTTAAACTTATGAATCTAATGTTTTTCATTATAAGATAGTTGGTTAAAATTGTACATATTAATAAAAGCACAAAATGCCACGAAGAGCTTCGCTTAAGCTCCTCGTGGCATAAGAGTAATTAATTTGGATTACTTCCAATATTCACACCATATTTTAAAATATAAGTATAGAAACCTTCTGAAGATTTTCCACTTATTACATCCCAGTAGACATCAACTGAACTAAAAGTTTTGCCTTCGGGTTTATATTCATTTTTTATATAATCCCATTTGCTAAGATAATAATTTAGCTCATTGGGACTTAGGCAATTATTAGAGTGAGTGCTATTCTCTGCCCACATCATGTATGGTCCAAAGGGATTATCATCGGTTTCAAGATCAATGGCATGCACATAAATTGAAACGATTGATACAAAATAACTTGGGATATATAACTGACCTTTAAAATGTTGCTCAAGTTCAGTTGTTGCATCACGGCCAATAAATTGGCCTGCGAAGATATCACACTTACCTTGTAAGCCACCGCTTTCCCAGTAATCTGTATTGTCAAACGGCAAATATGTTTGAGTAGTTCCGGGTAAACCGCCTGAAATACCTACAACTAATGACTGTTCACCATTTTTAAGGCCTGTTTCAATTACCTGTAAGTCTATTAAATCAAAGGTGTAATTATCATTTCCGCTATTTAATACCATACTCTGAGCAAGTTCATTAACAGAATAATAAATTTGCTGAAGGTCTTCATAACTGATAACACCATTAATCGATGGCCATGTCAAAGTGTCGTATAAAAACTCTGTTTGACTGAAATCATGGACATTGTTTGCCTTTTCATAATTCAGCAAGCCTTCAATATGCCATTCGGCGCTATCGGAAATCATACCACCTCCGCTTTTGGAGAATAGATTCTGTTTAAAATCCAGTAGTTTCTGAGTCGTCTTATTGATTGATGAAAGTGAATTAGAATCATGCTCTGTGCGATCTTTGCTGCATGAAACAAACAATAATACAGTCGTCAAGATGATTATATAGAAATTGTTAATTTTAGGATTCATGATCAAGGAATTTAATGATTTGGTTAAAATAAAACTGAAATTAAGGGCATAAGAGAATACTATTACGGAGGCTCTTTCCTCTCTTCCAAATTATTGCGTATGTTATATATATATATATATATTAACGTGTATTACCATGATCAATTATAATATTTACACAAAGTAAAGAAAAAAAATCTGAAAATAATAAATAAGAGATGTATTTATTAGGAATATCTTAAACTATTTGTTAAAGAATGGATTTATATCTTGCACCTGAGAAGTTTCATATATTTTATAAGGATGACCTACAGGCCTTCTTTATAAGAATGGACTTTGCCAATGCTGACACAGTCAGAATTCCTGAAATGATTGATTCCGTATGTATTTATCAGATTTATCTTGATGACATTTTAGGTAATTCCCCTTTTCGGATTCACTTATCCAAACTATAGCTATTCAGATGTGAATGGTATTTACGAATACAACAGTGGAAGTTTGGTTGATATCAGCAAGCTACCCAAAGGCTTATACCTTGTGCAGCTTATTGATGGAAGAAATGTAATGAATGGAAAGCTAATAGTTAAGTAAACCCTCTATTACAGGCAGATAAGGAGCCTTGATATTGAGGCAGGTTATTTTCGGTTGTCACTTAATATCTGACAATAATACTATTCTTTTAACACTTTCCCCATTACCAATAACATAATTGTCGACTGTAATCCCGAAATGCTTTATCCATATGCTATCCTGAGTGAAGGAATGAAAATTATGTTATAACCCTATAATAAATGGAATAAAGTATTATCTTTGTGGTTATAACCCTAAAAAGTATTATCATGATCACCCGGAAGTTGTATCTTGATCAATTGGAAAAGTTTATAGATAAACCCTTCATAAAGGTGATAACCGGTTTGCGTAGAAGCGGCAAATCATCGTTACTAATCCTGTTGAAAGATTTACTCTTGAAAAAGGGAGTACAACCAGAGCAGGTGCTTTATATAAATCTTGAGAGTTTTTTATTCTCTGAATTGGAAGATTCCGGTAAATTATACAGCTACATAGTAGCAGCTGTGAATACTAAAGTTAAGTTCTATCTCCTTTTGGATGAAATTCAGGAAGTGAGAAATTGGGAGAAGGCAGTAAATTCATTGATGGTGGATTTTAATTGTGATATTTACATCACCGGTTCCAATTCACGGTTGTTATCGTCAGATCTGGCTACATATCTCACCGGAAGGTACATTGAAATAAATGTTTATCCGCTCTCATTTGCCGAAAGCATCGATTTCAGGAGCCATTATAGTTCTGAAAGTATTCCCGACCGATATACTGCATTTGAACAGTATATCAGAATGGGAGGTTTTCCGGTATTGTACACTGCCAATTATGATATTGAAACGGCCTGGAAGGTGGTGTACGATATCTATTCTTCTGCTATATTGCGTGATACTGTTCAGAGAAACAATATACGTGATGTGGAGCTACTTGAAAGAGTTGTTAAATTTGTATTCGACAATACCGGTAACAGATTCTCTTCAAAGAATGTAGCCGATTATTTTAAATCGCAGCAGCGTAAAATTGACCTGAACACGGTATACAACTATCTGAATGCGCTGGAAAGTGCATATATCATCTATCGTATTCCACGTTACGATGTAAAGGGTAAAGAAATATTAAAAACTCAGGAAAAATACTTTGTTGGTGATCAGGCATTTCTTTATGCAATGTCAGGGTATCGCGACAGGTATATAGCCGGTGTATTGGAAAATATTGTGATGCTTGAACTTCTACGCAGAGGTTATAAGGTATATACAGGTAAATCAGGTGAGAGTGAAATCGACTTTATAGCTGAGAATGGTACTTCGAAAATATATATACAGGTGGCCTATAGAATAACAGAACAATCAACCATTGATCGAGAATTCAAGCCACTGCTGGAAATCAAAGATCACTATCCAAAATATGTACTGACTATGGATACCCTTTGGAAAGACAATATTGAAGGCATCAGGCATCAGCATATAGCCGATTGGCTTATTACGTAAGATTTAATGATGAGTGCGGGGTCTGAGGCACTAAAGTATCCTCAACTTTGCAAATTTCAGCAGCAACTGTTTCTGCCCAAATCCATTAAAAAACACAGTAGCCTTGGTATTGGGGCCGGTGCCTTCTACTGCAAGTACCTTGCCACGGCCAAATCTTTCATGTTCTACTTCCACACCCGGTATTACCTGGTCAACAGGCGTAGTGTAACCGGGATCAAGCATGGCACTTTCTGTTGACTGGTCGAGCTTTTTAAGTGGTTTCTTCGTAAATACAGGGGCACTTTGCATTTGTGTGCTGCCTCCATTTTTTACCGGAACCCTGCGTGTTTGGCGCTCCAGGAACTTTTCATCTATCTCTGACAGGAACCTGCTGGGCTCATTAGAGGTCATATTTCCCCATCGGTAGCGGGTCTCAGCATATGATAGCGTAACCTTCTTCTCAGCTCTGGTGAGTGCTACATAAAATAACCTGCGCTCTTCTTCTATCTCTGCACGGGTACTTAACGACATG
>JAEYXG010000007.1 GCA_023428585.1 Bacteroidota bacterium | reverse complement strand
GAGACATATTATCCAGAGTGAACTCAATAAATATAGACAACAGGCCTTGATACGACAGATGGATCCTCATTTCGTATTCAATACCCTCAACAGTATCCAATCATTTATTATAAAGAATGACAACCTGGCCTCAACACAGTATCTTTCAAAATTCTCAAGGCTAATGAGATTGATCTTGAATAACTCTCAAAAACAGGAAGTGAGATTGAGGGATGAAATTGATGCGCTAAATTTATATATGGAATTGGAGTCTATGCGGTTTAAGCATAAATTTGAGTATATTATTAATGTTGACAGTTCAATAGATGCTGATATGTGCTTTATACCTGCATTTATTTTGCAACCATTCATTGAAAATTCTATATGGCATGGAATAATGAATTTAAATGGGCCAGGCAAAATTATGGTTGATATTATGTCAGATGAGGATCAAATTATCTGCACAATTGAAGATAATGGAATTGGAAGAAGCCGGGCAATGGAATTAAAGTCGGATGCAGGAAGTAGTAATAGCTCAATGGGTATTTCAATTATAGAGTCAAGGTTAGGATTGTTAAGTGGTTTTTATAAAATGAAATTGGAGGCAGTATTTAGTGATGTTTTATCACCAACCAATGAGGTTATTGGAACTAAAGTTCAGGTTAATTTACCATATATATCATAATTCTATGCAGCGTATCAATTGTTAATAAAACTGTTATATTTGTTCATATCCCAAATCTATATTCTATGCCTCTACTCCTAACGATAATTTTAGTTGCTATAATAATTCTTTGGATTATTGGATTATACAATGGCATGATAAAACTTAAGAATCGACGCGAAAATGCTTTTGCTGATATTGATGTCCAATTAAAGCAACGTCATGATCTGGTTCCACAACTGGTTGAAACTGTGAAAGGTTATGCGATGCACGAGAGGGAACTTCTAACAAGAATAACGGAAGCCAGAGCAGCTGCTATTCAAGCCACTTCGATTGATAGCAAAATAATTGCAGAGAAGGGATTGAGTAGTGCCCTTCAAGGACTAAAAGTAGCAGTTGAAAATTATCCTGACCTTAAGGCTAATCAGAATTTCTTACAGCTACAGGAAGAATTAAGTGATATTGAAAATAAACTAGCAGCGGCTCGTAGATTCTTTAATATTGCAACAACTGAATATAACAATGCAGTGGAAACATTCCCTGCTAATATTATAGCCAATCAATTTGGATTTAAACGCGCCACTCTTTTCGACCTTGGTAATGAAGTGAGAGATGATTTGAACAATCCTCCATCCATAAATTTCTAGAAATCCATGAAATTTGTAGGAATTCAGAACCAAATCCGAAGAAACAACTTCAATTCAGCAATACTCATATTTGCTTTCCCTATCCTGTTGCTGATAATGGTTTACGCTTTCCTCCGTTTTGGGATCTCACAGAATGAAGTGGAAGCCTATAATAAATTTATTACAATTGCTCCATTTATTATAATTGGTACAACTATATGGTTCTTTATTGCCTGGTTCTCCCATTCTTACATAATTCATTTAGTTACTGGCTCAAAACCTTTAGAAAGGCAAGATAATAAGAGGGTTTATAATTTACTTGAGAATTTATGCATTTCTCTAGGCATGCAAATGCCAAAGATTTTTATTGTGGATGATGATTCTCTAAATGCATTTGCCAGTGGCTTAAATACTAAGACATTTTCAATTTCATTATCCAAAGGATTGGTTAACAGGCTAGAAGATGATGAATTGGAAGCAGTAATAGCGCACGAATTAACCCACATTCGTAATCGCGATGTAAGGGTAATGATCATTTCCATTGTTTTTGTTGGAATTTTTTCATTTATTGCTGAATTGGCATTCAGAAGTTTACGTTATTCCTCCCGCCCGAAAAGTGGCAACAACAAGAATGCCGGTGTGGTTATTCTCGTGGCAATAGTAGTTTCAGCTATATGTTATTTGATTTCATTACTGTTGCGTTTTGGCATTTCACGTACCCGAGAGTACCTTGCAGATGCTGGAGCTGCAGAAACTACAAGAAATCCTATGGCATTGGCCAGAGCATTAAAAAAGATTTCGCATGATCCTTACATAGAGGCTATTCAGAGCCGTGATATTGCTCAATTGTTTATTGACAATCCTAAGCCATCAGCTCATGGCTTTTCTTGGGATAATCTCTTTGCTACTCATCCTCCGATAACTAAGAGAATAGAGATACTTGAGAGCTTCTCGACTATTGAATGATTAATATAAAGAATAATTGGATAGAGGATAGAATCTAATACAACGATTTAATTATTGAATACAATCAAGTTGTATCTTTCACCGATAGGATATAGCAGTTCTATGTATGAATGATGTGGGGACCGGCATATCATATACTGATTTCCTTAAAAATATTCCAAACGATTTAATATCTGTGTATTGCTCTTGTTCTTTTACACTAATGATTTCACCAATCCCAATGCGAGGCAACTGCTTCTTCTTATTGAATACTTCTGATGGCATCCTCATAAGCCTAATTTTCCAGTTGATCAATCCAAGAAAATAAAAGAACGGTGAGTTATTGTCAAAGAATCTTATTGGTATTATTGGTACTCTAGCCATTTTGATTAATTTAAGGACACTCTCCTGCCATTCTCTATCTCTTATGCTCATATCCCTTAGGCTAAAATCAGAAACAGCGCCCGAGGGAAATACTCCAACAGGATGTCCTTCTTTAAGATGTATTAGTGTTTCACGAATGCTGCTAAAATTTACAGAGATTTCAGGCTTTTTAGTTGTAACTGGTGTAACGGAGATAAAATTTTCATCCATGGTTTTGATAAGTGACAGCACTTTATTGACCATAAATTTATAGTCAGGTCTTATTCTGGCCATTAAGTCAATTAGCATAATACCATCTAATCCTCCATATGGATGATTGGAGATGCTTATGAAAGCACCTTTCAATAAAATTTTTAACCTGTCAATGTTTCCAATCCTATAATTTACCTTTAAATCATTCAGTAATCTTGAAGCAAAATCCACACCTTTATAGTCAAAATTGTGGTCATATAGTTTATTTATTTTATCAATAGAAAGTAAATGCATCATGATTTCGGCACATTGATTGCCAGCTTTCCCTTTGAATAATGGAGAAAGTTCTTCCAGATTCTTGATATTTATAGCTTTATTCTTCAATATATTGACCTAATTATGTAATTTCTGGAATTCCAAATCAATGATTGAACATTAAATCATCGATTTTCTTTTCTAAAAACCCAATGCATCTGGAGCATGTAGTTAAAACCTATAGAAACAAACAGATCTGTTATTAATCGGCTAATAATGTAGTCAGTTTTAAGGAATGTAGTAAAGATAAAAGTACCTGATATTTTTAATAAAATGCTATTGACAACAACTACAGCAAATCTTAATAGTTGTCGAGAACCTGAATGCTTGTATGGCAAATTCTTTGAACGGAATGCCCATCCTTTATTAATAATAAAATTGGTCACAGCACCAATGATTCCGCCAATAGCAATAGAAGTGCTATAGTGAAAATGCAAGAATTCGGTTAAAAGGATCATGGTACAGTAATCAACTATCCCCCCGATGAAAGAAGATGCTTGAGCTTTGGCGAAAATGAAAAGCTTTTCAATCATTTTTTTTGTCCTGTTTTTTTTCCTTTTCTGCAGCATCGCGATTATTGGCAAGCTGAAGCAGTTTATGGAAATCAGTGATGTTTGTAATTAGTAGAACTAAACAGGCTATAACAGCTAAATAATTTATAATACCATTAAAAATTACTTCCATTATCAAGATCAAGCAAATAATTACCCTTACTTCTGTTGGACCAAGCAAACCAGAATCAATGGCATACTTATCAATTACTTTATATCGTAACAAAGTAATAATCATTGCCCAGCCATACATCACAACAAACATAAACCCAAGCCATATTCCAGGTCCTTTTGTATAGATCATGTATCCCAAGCCAATAAGAACAGTTGTAATCCAATCAACTGAGAGATCCAAGGAAAAACCGTACCATTTTCGTGGTTTATTTCGAAAGTATGCAACTCTCCCGTCCAATGAATCGCCAAGCCAATTAATAATAAATCCCAGTATGCATAGCAATAAATAATAACTACTATAAAAGGATGATAGGATAAAACCTGTAAATGTTATTAAACTGCCTATAAAACCAATGAATGTAAGAAGGTCAGAACCAATATAGTCTGGGACATGTTCAACTAGATATGCAAGTGCTCTTTGCTCTGGTTTCTTAAGTAAGTTAGTTCTGTGTCTACCTTTTGAAATCTTTGAAAGGGTTTCTATCGAATCACGTGATAACTGGTGTTCCATAGTGTTTTGGATTTATGCTGCAATTTACCTAAATTTATATAATAATTTACAAGAAGCTTAACAAAAGAGCAATGACATCTAATTGCAATGGCCCAAGTCAGTTTAAAAGAAAGGTAACAAGTAAGGTTTGACGTTCATTGTATGGATAAGTTTATTCATTAATATTGCTTATTAAATATTTCTATAAATCAGGGGTATTATGATAGAAATTGTTGAAGTTAATTCACGAAAGCAATTAAGAACTTTTATTAAACTTCCGGCCCGAATACATGCCGGACATAAAAACTGGGTACCCCCTATTTACCTAGATGACTGGATTTACTTTAGAAAGGAGAAGAATAAGTCATTTCTACACTGTGATACTATTCTTGCACTTGCATATAAAAACGGGAAACCTGCAGGAAGAATAATGGGTATCATTAATCATCGATATAATACTGCAAGCGGTGACAATGATGCTAGATTTTCATATATGGAAACATGGAATGACAAGGACGTGTTCCATGAATTGATTACATTCATTGAGAAATGGGCAAAAGAAAAAAAATGTAATAATCTTGTAGGGCCGTTGGGATTTTCTGATAAAGATCCACAAGGATTTCAGATTGAGGGTTTTGATGAGCCGGTAGTATTATCAACAATCTGTAATTTCCCTTTTATGCCTGAGCTAATTCAACAGGAAGGGTTTTCTAAAAAGGTAGATTGTGTTGTATATAAAATACCCGTACCATCAGAATTACCAGAATTCTACCAAGAAATTTTTAGCAGGGCTTTGCTGAATAATAACATCAGGATTATAGAGTTTTCGAATAGAAGACAGATTAAACCATTCGTACACCCGATTCTTAAACTATTAAATGAAACCTTTGCTGAAATCTATGCGTTCGATCCTTTTGAAGAATGGGAAATGGATGATTTCGCAAATCGTTATCTTCCATTACTTGATCCTGAATTTATAAAAGTAATTACTGATTTGAATGGTAATATTCTATCATTTATTATTGCAATGCCAGATATTAGTAAAGGTATCAGGGCTTCAAAGGGCTATATGCTTCCGATTGGGATACTCCAGGTAATATATGCCAGAAAAAAGGCAAAGCAACTTAACTTGTTGCTGGGTGGAATAAAACAGGAGTACCGGGGTAAGGGACTTGATGTGATTATGGGAGTAAAGATGCTGGAGAGTGCCCATAAAAGAGGTATGCGTTATATTGATAGTCATCTTGAACTAGAAACTAATAGGTTGGTTCGCAAAGAAATGGAACGTATGGGAGGTCAAGTATACAAA
>JAEYXG010000345.1 GCA_023428585.1 Bacteroidota bacterium | reverse complement strand
ATGCAGGTGTATCTAGCTTGAATATTTCCAGATATTAAAACCCGACTTTTTATCAGTTATAGGAATCCTTAGGCATTATCCAGATAACATGACTGATAAGCATTTGCGTACAGAATAATATATCAAGATTTTTTATTGGGAAGAGCTTTGTATCTGTATGATACAAGGCTCTTCTCCTTTAAATGGCTGTTTTAAATATTCCATGTCTAAGAGAAATGGAATTCACATCTCAATATGGGTTTCTCAATAAAATCAACCGACAGTGGAATGGGCTAACATGCATCAGTTCCAAGAAAACTGCTGAATTGACGGCATATCTCATCAGGAGCATCAACATGCACCCAATGACCTGCTTCCGGAATGGTAATAATATCAGCCGCTGGAAAAAGTCTCTTTATTGTATGGATATGGTCATCTTTAATGTAATCAGACTTCCCCCCTTTTATGAACAGAACCGGCTTGGCAAAAATATTGTTTACGTCAACACCTGCAAAAATCATATCCATGTTATTACTTATGGTGTTTAAATTCAACCTCCAATCGAAAGTATTTCTTGTTTTCCGATAAAGATTCTTCAAGATAAACAACCTTGTACCATGATGAGGAATGCTAAGTTTAAGCAGGTCTGAAACTTCTTCTCTACTATGTATTGCTTCGAAATTAATTGACATCATGGCACTGATAATATCAAAATGGGCATCTCTGTCGGGATATCTAACCGGGCTAATATCAACAACTATCAATTTCGCCGGAAGATCAGGATATTCCAGTGCAAACCACATAGCTACCTTCCCCCCCATGGAATGTCCAATAACAACAGGATCCTTTAATTCATGCTCTTCAATAAACTCATACAGGTCATCAGCCATTGCAGCATAGTTAAAGGTAGGACTATGCGGAGACTGTCCGTGATTCCTTAGGTCAGGCAGATATACAGAAAAATTTTCTGCCAAACGTTTTGCATGAGTTACCCAGTTATCAGATAATCCAAATAATCCATGAAGGATTATTAAGGGTTTTCCCTCTCCAAAATGACGATAAAACAGTTTCATTGTATGCCAATTATCTCCTAACAGTTATGGTGTTAAGTATATTAATAAAAAAGGATACCTGAACAAAACCATATTCATAAAGTATCAAGCCAATTCAGCCAGATACTTCTTGATGGTTTTGTCAAGGCCAAAATAAAGAGCATCAGAAATTAGTGCATGGCCAATAGAGACCTCCAGCAGGTTCTTAATATTTGATGCAAAAAAGCGCAGGTTATCAAGGTTTAAATCATGACCGGCATTGACACCTAAACCAACTTTAAATGCAGTCTCTGAGGCTGAAATAAAAGGCGCAATGGCAGTGTCCCTATTTGAATGATAATTGGCTGCGTATGATTCCGTATAAAGTTCAATCCTATCAGTTCCAGTATAAGCTGCGCTTTCAACCATCTTATTTTGAGGATCAACAAAAATGGATGTACGGATATTGTATTTATGTAATTCTGTGATTATATCAGTAAGATAGTTCCTATAATTAACAGTATCCCATCCGTGATTTGAAGTTAGAGCATCCACAGCATCAGGTACCAAGGTAACTTGGGCAGGTTTAACAGCAATAACCAATTCAAGGAACTTGCTTTCCGGATTACCCTCAATATTGAATTCTGTATTTAAGATTGGCTTTAGATCATATACATCACGGTACCTTATATGCCTTTCATCAGGGCGTGGGTGAACCGTTATTCCCTGGGCTCCATACTTTTCACAATCAATTGCCGCTTTCAACACATCAGGAAGGTTACCTCCACGTGCATTTCGTAAAGTGGCTATCTTATTGATATTAACACTTAACTTCGTCATAATGGTTTCAATTTACAGAACAAAATTATGAAATAAAACAAGCTGTCTGTGTTAAAGCTATCTATTGTCATCCTGTTGCCTTGTTATGGCACTCAGCATAACCAATTATTAACTACTTTTGTTGTATTACGATAATAATAGCCACATTCTATGATAGCCAGGGAACTTATAAGTGATACTATAATGCCATTACAGACCTCTGATACAGGCATGACGGCACTTAACTGGATGGAGGAATTCAAAGTATCACATTTACCTATCGTAAATAATTCCGATTTCCTAGGCTTAATTGCTGAAACTGACATCTATGAATTAAATAATTATGATGAGCCTTTAGGTAATCATCCTCTTTCTTTAAAAAACCCTTATGTTAATGAAGAGCAGCATGTTTATGATATTATACGACTGGTATATGAGCAAAAGTTAACCCTTATTCCGGTAGTTGATTCCAATAACCGTTATCTGGGATCGATTACTTTACAGTGCTTGACAAAATATTTTGCGCGATTGGCGGCAGTTGATAATCCTGGGGGTATAATAGTACTGGAAATGGGAATCAGAGATTTCCAACTTAGTGAGATTGCCAGAATTGTGGAGTCAAGTGATGCTCTCATACTGAGCTTGTATGTTTTAACTCTCCCTGATTCAACAAAAATGGAGGTTACAATCAAGGTGAATCGCATGGATATAGGCCCTTTACTGGCTACATTCAATAGGTATAATTATACTATCAAGGCTTCTTTTTTCGAAAAGGACTATGATCAAACATTGCAGGACAGATATGATTCGTTGATGAAGTACTTGGATATATAAATACTTGGCTGCAGAATCAATTCTATTCTTATTTGCAGGGGGATTAAAATTATAACTGACTAGAACATTTCAGATACAGCAAACAACTATTTAGAAAAAGTATGCCCCTGATTTTAAGGCTTCCTAATATCTTTATTTATTTAAGCTTTCTAATTTATACAGCTGCAACTGCCCAATCGACAGAATTTTCAATGGAAAGTCCGGATCCTCAGAAATTGATAGTTCGGAATATCATTGTTGAAGGCAACAATTCCACCAATGAGTCAATTATACTCAGAGAAGTCCTGTTTGGTACAGGTGATACAATTCTAAGGTCTGACTTAGTAGTATTGATGGAAAAGTCACTTGAAAATATTTTGAAAACTTCATTGTTCCATAATGCGACAATTGATAAGAGAGTAATCGAATTATCCACAGATTCTGCATTAATAAAGACATCCAGTATTGACAGCAGTGTAAGAAAGGTATCCCGTTATTACAAAAACCCGGCAAGAGAAATAGGGATCAGTTATGTAAGTATTGTTGTCAACGTTACTGAACGGTGGTATTGGTGGATTTGGCCCATGCTAGAACATCCTGACCGGAATTTCAATGATTGGGCACAACATGAGGATATCACCAGACTATCGGGCGGTGTTTATTTCCAACATGAAAACATGTTTGGAAAAATGGAAAAGCTAAATATCAGATTATTGGGAGGATACCGCACTTATATTGCAGCTAATTATGAATGGCCTTATATAAACAAAAATAAAACCATTGGAATCGGTCTGTTGGGTTCATATTACACCCAACATGAAGTGAATTATGCAACAGTCAGCAACAAGCAGCTCTATTACGAAGGCAATCAGTTTATGTTAACTTCATACAACCTTGCCATTTATACCCGTTTCAGGCCCGGCATACATTTCACTCACCTGTTTACAGTTCAACATAACACAGCAAATTTCAATGATAGCATCCGCATTCTGAACCCATCCTTTTATCTGCAAACCAATCAATTTCAACTTCTTGGCTTTTCATATTTATTAAAGGTTGATTTCAGGGATAACAGAAATTATCCATTGAGAGGATATTACATGGAGGCTGAAGCATCACATTTGAAAAATATCAGCTCCAGCTTCAGCCGACAGAGTATGAGGATGTCTTTAAGAGGCTACCTGCCATTGGGAAACCATTTATACACAGCATCTGAAATCGTATCAAAAATAACTTCACCCAGAATAAAACCCTATCCTCTTCAAAATGCTCTGGGTTTCGACCGGGATTTCGTCAGAGGCTATGAGTATCAGGTTATTGAAGCACCTCACTACTGGATTTTCAAGTCTCATCTACGATATGCTATCATACCCGATTTAAAAATCAGGCTTCCACTTATAAGATCCGAAAAATTTAATCCTGTCCCATTAAGTGCTTATGCAGGAATTCATTATGACATGGGTAAATCTTTTCCGGCACTTAACCCCCAAACCAATTCACTCCAGGGTAAACTACTTACCGGCTATGGTGTAGGCATAGATATTGTAACATTCTATGATAAGGTTGTCAGAGTAGAGTATACTTTCAGACATAACGGACAGGGAGGCTTGTTTATTAACTTTATGGCAATGATTTGATACCAAAGGGTATAAAAGTCAAATAAATTCTTCAAAATTGTCAATGCCACACAATCCCCCGCCTGACTTGGCTTGCCTATACGATTAGTATAGCTAATTACGCTGATACTGGTAAAAGAAGGAGAAATCCCATCATTAAGTAAAATTGAAAACATGTAAAGTGCTGGAATAGAATTAACCAAGTTAAGGATTGGGGTATAGTCTCCAGCTACTTTCCAACCAATGACCTACTACCTACCAACTACCCACCATATTAAAATAACATGGTGGGTATAAAGTGGCTACTTAGTAGATATATTGTGACCTAAAAGAAATACAAACTGTATCTAAAATAAATCAGGCTGCCTCACAACCGGCAGCCTGATTTATTATTTGGTCATAAAAACAAATTACATATCGTATCCGAACCTCTTCAACTGTTGAGAATCGTCTCGCCAATCCTTACTTACCTTAACTCGTAATTCCAGATAAACCTTTCCTTGAATAAACTCCTCAATATCCTTACGGGCAGCCATCCCCAGACCTTTGATTGATCTGCCCTGATGACCAAGAATTATTGCCTTTTGTGATTCACGACTAACATAAATAGTTGAAGTAATATGGGTTATATTCTCTTTCTCTTTGTATTCATCAACCGCTACTTCCACAGAATATGGA
>JAEYXG010000026.1 GCA_023428585.1 Bacteroidota bacterium | reverse complement strand
GTTTTTCACCCTGCAGATCTTTGTATTTTATTACTGGCTGCAATGGCATCCTTTCAGCTTTTAGATCAGTAGGCTCTTTCGTTGCGTCCTTCTATATAGTTTATAAATGCCCTGTTAACTACTTTGTTCCCTCCGGGTGTGGGATAGTTGCCAGTAAAGTACCAGTCGCCGGTATTGTTGGGAATTGCCTGATGCAGGTCTTCAATGGTCTGGTATACTATCTGTACTTCGGCATTGCATCCCTGAGGTGTTACCAGTTCAGATATTTTGGCAGAGATCTGGCTGGCAGTAAATGGGCGGTAAATGTCCTTAACATGATTCACTACCTGTTCCTTGGGCAGGAATTCCTGTTCCTTGGATTTACGATAAACCTCATTGATGATATGCGACTGGTTGGTTTCACGCAACAGTTCAATGGCAGCGTTGAAGGCTATGAAATCACCAAGAATAGCCATATCTATACCGTAACAGTCAGGATACCTGATCTGCGGTGCCGATGAGGCAACAACAATTTTCTTGGGACCCAGTCGGTCAAGTATCCTGATAATACTTTTCTTGAGTGTGGTGCCCCGCACAATTGAATCATCAATAACCACTAAATTATCCGTACCGGTATTTATTACGCCATAGGTAACATCATAAACATGTGCGACAAGGTCATCGCGGGCAGTATCCTGTGTAATAAAAGTGCGAAGTTTGATATCCTTCACAGCCACTTTCTCAATACGGGGTTTAAGGGTCATGATCTGATCGATCATTGCCGGTGTAAGGTTTCCCGCATTCTTCAACAACTGGTCTTTCTTGATATTGTCACAGAAATGGTCAAGTTCCTCTACCAGTCCATAAAATGCATCGGCCGCAGTATTGGGAATGTAAGAGAATACGGTGTTCTTGATATCATGTCCCACGGCATCCAGTATGGCAGGAGTAAGAGCCATGCCCAGTCTTTTACGTTCACGGTAAATCTCCACATCGGTACCACGACTGAAATATATTCGTTCAAAGGAACAGGCCTTTAATGGAGCAGGATTCAGTATCTGATGCTGGGCAGTGGTGCCGTCCTTGCGGATAATAAGTGCATTCCCCGGGTTGACCTCCTTGATTTTATGAAAGGGGACATTCATGGCAGTTTGGATCACCGGTCGCTCAGATGCCACAATCACCACTTCATCATCCTGATAGTAGAAGGCAGGCCGGATTCCGGCAGGATCGCGGAATACAAAGGCATCACCATGACCGATCATCCCGGCAATGGCATAACCGCCATCCCAACTATAGGAGGCATTCTTCAAGATACTCACAACATCGAGAGATGATGCAATCAAGGGAGTTATCTCCTTTTTACTATTCCCTTCGCTCTTATATTTGGCATATAACCGCTCATTCTCTTCATCCAGGAAATGTCCGATTTTTTCAAGGATAGTGATGGTATCAGATGTTTGCACCGGATATTGGCCAAGGTCTACGAGTCTGTTGAATAGCTCATCAACATTGGTCATATTGAAGTTTCCGGCAAGGACAAGATTGCGGGTCATCCAGTTATTGGCACGATATACAGGATGCAGATTCTGGACACTGTTTTTGCCGAATGTACCATAACGCAGGTGGCCCATAAACAGCTCACCGGCAAAGCCTGTGGCATGTTTCAGTCCCTGAAGATCGTTGATACGGCCCGGGAACTCTTTGGCATACTTGTTTATTTCACCATAAGCTGCATTGAAAACATCGGCAATAGGGGTATTTGTATTGGAACGATGGCGGTCAATATATTTATTACCGGGTGCCGGATCAAACTTGATGCAGGCGATTCCGGCACCATCCTGTCCACGGTTGTGTTGTTTTTCCATCAGCAGGTGAAGCTTGTTAAGCCCCCATGTTGATGTGCCGTAACGGTTCAGATAATACTCCAAAGGTTTGAGCAATCTCACCATCGCTATACCGCATTCATGTTTTATCTGCTCGCTCATATCATTTGGATGTTTTGATTATTCTGATATATTTGTGGTGTAAATCATTCACTGAAAAAGAGGTGCAAAATTAAGCATTTTCTTCTGATAGTGACCCGGCATCCTGATGAACGGAATATTGACATTAAACATTCTTACGATGGAAAAGATTACAATTAGACACGCAACAATGGAAGATATGCCATTTATTGTTGAAAGTCAGGTTAAAATGGCACTGGAAACGGAAGGCATGATTTTAAAAAAAACAACTGCAACCAATGGGGTACAAGCAGTTTTTAATGATCCACTCAAGGGATTTTATGTTGTGGGTGAATCAGAAAGCACCCTCTGCTCCTGTTTGATGATTACCCCCGAATGGAGTGACTGGCGGAATAATTGGGTTTGGTGGATACAATCGGTTTTTGTCACTCCTGAAATGCGCAATTCGGGGGTTTTCAAGCTCATGTATCACTACATTAAAGCCTTGGTTGTTCAGCATGAAGATGTTGCCGGGATAAGGCTCTATGTTGACAATACAAACACGAGGGCTAGAGAAGTATATAAGCGCATTGGCATGAGTGATGAACACTACCGGATGTTTGAATGGATGAAATAAAAAAAACAAATTTATGAGATCAATTATCGCAATTTTATTCATCAGCCTTTTGGCTACAGGCATTCAGGCCCAAAATCCATTGAACTGCAGAGGACCGTTGCCGGAGAATATTTTCAGGCAAAAACACAAGTCAGTAATGATGCAAAGCAATGAGAACCTGAAGCTTGATGTGGCAGCTGCCATTGCTATGGAAAACTGCATGACCGCTGAGCAGGTGAAGAGCATAGCCGCCCTGTTCAATGACGACTACCTCAGGCTTGATTTTGCCCGACATGCATTTGTCAATACGGTTGATAAGCATAATTTCTATTTCGTTTACGATGCTTTCACCTACTTATCCACTGTTTTCATGCTGCATGATTATGTGCAGTCGTATGATCGTCATCCACATGATTACTTGCCACCGGTGGAACCTCCTGTAGCGCCTCCCACAATTGCACCTTGTAACGTCTCCCCGGCTCAATTTGATGATATGATACAATCCATCAGGCAGGAAAGTTTCAAATCCACTAAAATGTCTCTTGCCCGGAATATCATAAAGTCAAATCCATGCTTCACTTCCAATCAGATCAAGGATATTGTGTTGGAATTTGCCTTCGAAAGCGGGCGACTTGAAATAGCTAAATTCGCCTGGGATTATACGGTGGATAAAGAGAACTACTATGTGGTAGCGGAGGCTCTCAGCTTCAGCAGCTCAAAAGAGGAACTCATGAAATATATTGATTCGAGAAAGTAAAGTTGCCGTAGCTCCTATTCTGGGATTTCACAAACAAAAGATTGAAATGCTTGTTAAGTGACGTAAATTTTTTCTAATGAAAACGGGCATGTTTGTACTTTTCTTCAGTATTGTTTTGCTGGTTTACTTTCTGATCAACTACTATATTTATGTCAGGGGGATTCAACTGGTGAATCCTTCCACCGGCTTTCTACCCTGGTTAAAGGTAGGATTCTGGGTTGTTGTTTGGTCATATATACTGGGGAGGGTCATTGAACGGTTCCATATTTCATATTTTACAGATGCTCTTACCTGGACCGGTTCTTTTTGGCTGGCAGCCATGCTCTATTTCTTCCTGCTGGTGCTTGTGATTGATTTGGTAAGATTGAGCGATCATTTCATTGGCTTCCTCCCACAGGCTGTTTACACCTGGAAATTCAAAACGGGATTACTGGTCACCAGCATCGTTGTAATATTTCTAACTATTGTTGCCGGGCATATCAATGCAATCAATCCTAAGATTAGAAAGCTGACAATAGAGCTGGACAAAAGTGCAAATGGATTAAAGGAACTGAAGATTGCTTTGGCTACAGACATCCACATGGGCACGGTAATCGGCCCGAGGCGTATGAATATCCT
>JAEYXG010000156.1 GCA_023428585.1 Bacteroidota bacterium | reverse complement strand
CGCCAAAACGGTGAACTTTGGAATTATATATGGCATCTCGGCTTTTGGCTTATCGGAGCGTTTAAATATTCCCCGCAAAGAAGCAGCAAATATCATTAATCAATACTTTGAACGCTTTAGTGGTGTTAGGAAATATATGGACGTTACCATCAAAAAGGCAAGGGAATCAGGTTATGTTGAAACACTTATGAAACGTCGTCGCTATCTGCGTGATATCAATTCAGCCAATGCTATAGTCAGGGGTTTTGCCGAACGAAATGCCATCAACGCCCCCATTCAGGGTTCATCGGCTGATATGATCAAGATAGCAATGATCAAAATAAGCAATGAATTTAAAAAACACAAACTGCAATCAAAGATGATTATGCAGGTCCATGATGAATTGGTATTTGATGTATTAATTGAAGAACTCGACATTGTAAAACCAATTATTGAAGATTGCATGAAGAATGCCTTGCCACTAAGTATTCCATTGGAGGTGGAAATGAATACAGGAAATAACTGGTTGGAAGCACATTGATAATAATTAATTTTTTATTTTTAACCGTTTAAACTTAAGCAATAAAAATATGCGATTCAAAAACGATAACCGGATTGTAATGGTCCTTGATGCCGGTGGAACTAACTTCGTTTTTTCGGCTGTACAAGCTGAACACGAGATAATTGATCAGATAGTAATTCCAGCCGATGGGACTTCATTGGAAGTGGTACTGAAAAAGATCATTCAGGGGTTTCAGGAGGTTAAAGCTAAACTGAAATCTGAACCGGTAGCCATTAGCTTCTGTTTTCCCGGTCCGGCTGAATACGAACTGGGTATAATTGGAGACCTCGAGAACCTCCCGACCTTCAGGGGTGGAGTTGCATTAGGCCCCATGCTTGAAGAGGCATTCGGCATTCCCGTGTTTATCAATAATGATGGCGACCTCTTTGCTTATGGCGAAGCCATTGCCGGTTTATTGCCTGAAATTAACCAAAGAATTGAAAGCAGCCCTAGTCCTAAAAAATTCCAAAACCTGCTTGGAGTCACTTTTGGAACCGGTTATGGCGCAGGTATTGTTACCCGCGGTGAATTGTTTGTCGGCGATAACTCCGCTCAGGCTGAAATCAACAGGATGCGCAACAAGCTTCATACAAATGCCAGTGTTGAAGAAAATGTAAGTATACGCGGTATTAAGAGGATATATTGCAGGGAATCGAATCTCCCGCATCATACTTGTCCTGAACCAAGGGAAATTTATGAAATCGGAATGGGTTTACGCGAAGGCAATAAGGAGGCGGCAATAAAAGCATTCCAACGTATGGCAGAAGTTGCCGGTGATTCCATTGCCAATGCATCAACTTTGGTTGACGGCCTTGTAGTAATCGGCGGAGGCCTGGCAGGTGCATATCCATTATTCCTGCAGCATCTGGTAAATGAAATGAATGCCAATTTTACCACCATGATAGGTACTGCTCTCGATCGTCTGGAAATTAAGGTCTTTAATCTGGAAGATGAAAAGGAATTTGCTAAATTCTATGAAGGCAATACTACCGAGATAAAAGTGCCATTCAGCGACAAACGAATAAAATATGACTCCCTTAAGAGAATAGGTGTAGGTATTAGTCGCTTGGGGACTTCAAAAGCAGTCGCCATTGGTGCATACGCTTTTGCCTTGAATACTCTTGATAAGAAATAGATTCGTTTTAGTGTAAAGGTTATTGACAACCTGATTCTGATAAATTCCAAAGAGGTGATCTCATTGATTGCCTCTTTGGAGATATTCAATTTATGGAATACTTTTGAAACTGCATGAAATAGAACAGTTAGTTCTTCAAGCCAATGGAATCTTATGAGAAAATTAATCATCGCTTGCTTGTTGGCATTTACATCCGCTGCCTTTGTCAATTGTTCATCTACAAACAAACTTGCTGAAGCTATCGCCAATCCCGATAGGGTCACTAAACTTAAAATCAGCAATAAAAGACTCGATAGTATACCTGCCGGAATAGGTAAACTCAAAAACCTCCGGTCGCTAACTCTCTTTAACGACAACATCACATCATTGCCGGATGAAATTGGCGAATTGACTAATCTGGAAACATTAATCATCAGCAACAATAAACTTGAATCAATCCCTTCATCCATTGGTAATCTTAGAAAACTGCAGCGTTTATCAATAAAGCACAACCGATTAAAGAGCCTTCCTCCAGAGATTGGACAACTTTACAATCTTAAGGAGTTATACTTAGACTACAATGAATTGGAGGAATTGCCAGCCGAAATTGGCAACCTCGTCAATCTTGAATTCCTTCATTTAAGGAACAATCACCTGCAATATCTTCCAAATGAGATAGGTGGTATGATAAGCTTGAAATACCTTATCATTGGCAAGAATCAACTTCAGTATTTACCTCCACAATTAGGCAACCTTACAGATCTTATTGAGCTGAATGTTGCCTATGCCGGTCCGTTGGTAACCTTACCTGAATCATTGAGAAATTGCAAGAAACTTGAATTTATCTATCTTGATCCATCAATAATCTTACCTTACTCAATCAATAGCATTAACCCACGGCTACAGGTTATTTTGATCAGATAAACCAGGTAGCAAATTTTTTATACCTCTCAGAGAAATTGTTAATCATGGCAATGGGATTTTTATTTACGTTTACAATCTGATTCAATTGCTTAGGTATACACCACAATCCTCTTTTATGAAGAAATTTACTACCTGCCTCGCAATCATATTGCTCTTTATAAGTAACTATGCTGCTTCGCAATCATCAACCCCTTGGCGATTAGGTGAAAAACAGATAATGATAAACACAAGCAGGCAGCCTAATGTACTGAATAGGGCAATGAGCACAATTAAATTGGCAAACACCCTCGGAATGCACATTAGTTATGAGGAAGGAGACGGTTTCATAAGAGGATATGTTACAGTTGAAGAATTAACCTTTTTACAGGATAATGAGCTTAATATTATTATTGAAATTGAAGACCTCAATGCCTTTTCTAATTCATATGGTGACAGAGGCGTTCCGACCGGTTATTACACTGTAATTGAAATGGATGAAATAGCTGATAGTCTGGCAATAAACTTCCCCGATATCTGCACGAAGCATTTTTTAGGATCAGGCAGTGGTTCACATCCACTATGGGCACTTAAAATTAGCGACAATAGTTCAATTGATGAAAATGAGCCGGAATTGTTATTTGATGGAGGAATACACGGGGATGAAATTGGTGGCCCTGAGAATTTGATCCGCTTTGCCAGGGATCTTTGTCTTGGTTATGGAAACAATGATGAAATATCTTATGCTGTTGATAATGCGGAAACCTGGATAATATATTGCATAAATCCCTATGGACGCGATTTTATGACCCGCTATAATGCCAATGGTGTGGACATTAACAGAGACTGCGGATATATGTGGAACGGCGAAGGTAATAGTACCGGCATATTCTCGCAGCCAGAAACAAAAATATTGCGGAATATGCTGAGAGATCATCAGTTTGTTATTCATATCAGCTATCATAGTGGAACTGAATTCATCAGTTACCCATGGAGTTACAGGCAGGAGCTTACGCCTGATAATACCAATCACTATTTTCTGGCACAACAGTATGCAACAAATTCAGGTTATTCAAATATTCCCTTAGGACCGGGATTCTCAGGCATGTATGCCATTAATGGCAGCACCAAGGATTATGGATACGGTGCTACCGGTGCCATTAGCTGGTCAGTGGAAATATCAGTGAGTAAACAGCCACCGGCCTCGCAGATAGTTCCATATTACCTGAAAAATAAAGACGCAATGCTGTCAATGATCAACAATGCCATCAGTCAGGGCATTAATGGAGTTATAACTGATGCCCATTCCGGTGAAACTATATCGGCAACGGTATTCATTAACGATATGTTTCCTATAAATACAAAAAAAACAACCGGTGATTACCATAAGTACCTTACCCCCGGAAATTACTCCGTAAGAATTGAAGCGAATGGCTATACGCAGGAAGAGATTCCAAATGTCGCCATTATTAATGGTCTTCAAACAACATTAAATGTTTCAATGACAAGAGGAGGAGGCTATTACGCCGGTAGTTTGGCTTCATGCCAAATACCCAACAACAATACTGCCGATGAAGGAAATACACCGGCGGCTCTAGGTTCATCTGATAATATTGCTTATTCAATTGGCAGGAACGGTACCGTTATTTTGGATATGGGAACTCAGGTTCTAAATAGAACAGGTTTCGACTTTCGGGTATATGAAAACGATGCCACACCGGAGGGATATAAAGTGTATGGTGCCAATACTCCTGATGGGCCTTGGCTATTGATTGGGAACGGAATTGGGACTACTTCCTTTGACTTATCGGCTACCATTCTCAGTAAGGCAAAGTATATTAGGATAACTGACGATGGAGATGGCACTTCACAGGTTCCGGATGCCGGTTTTGATTTGGATGCCATTGAAAACCTGCATCCTGATACCCTTACTGTTGGTTGGGTTAGCGGTATTGTTTACAACGATCAAATGCCATTCTTCACAATTCCGGCTGCTAATGTGGTTTTAAATAACAATGAGGTTATAAGTGATGAAAATGGAGCATTCTTGATTCATACTGTAGGAGGAGAGTTCGAGATAACTGCAACAGCACCGTATTATGAAGACACAGATACCGTATTGGTTGTTCCTGGTGACACCCTCATACATGATATGCATCTTCATCTGACTGAAAGCATTAAAATAGCTGATTTGAATGATGGGTTTTCAGTTTATCCGGTAAAAGCTATAGATCAGATAATACTTTATGGCCCGGAAGGTCAATACAATATGGAAATTTTCAACTTGCAGGGCATCAAAATGGATGAAGGGAAAATAAATCTTACTGCAAATGGATTCCTCTATAGAACTTTAAAGTTAACTCCCGGTTTATTTATCATTCGCTTAAATAATAAAAACACGGCTGTAAGTCTTAAATTCACAGTTAGTAGCTGATTGAGACAAATTAACATCTTAAAATCAGATAAATAACTCAAAAATTCAGTCATGATTTTACGTATCAAAAACATAATTAAATTACATTTGCAGTGTAAGTTAATACTAATATTGAACAACTGATCAGTTTCATCAACCACATAACCAGCTCATTAATGAAAAAATTCTTTACTCTTTTGATCTTTTTGATTACTGTTTCAAGTGTCAGTTCTGAAGTTATACGTAAAACGTATAATGTTACAAATCACTCTATCGCAAATGTTGATGGTTTCCAAACCATCAGTTTTGATGATATGCTAATAACAGGAAGAACCGGCGAGCCCGGATTGCCTTACTATGCCGTAAAGATACTTTTACCACCCGGCCATGAGGCTATAAGCATCTCATTTGAAGGAAAAGACAAGGTTGAATTACAGGGATATTACAAATTATATCCAATGCAGTATTCAAGACCTCTATCGGATAATAAGCCATCGACTTTTTCCATCAATAACGGTATTTATGAATCATCGGCCATCTATCCGGAAGTATCTACGGGTAAATTATCAACTCACTTCATGAATGGATATGGGTATGCACTAAGCACATTCACACCAGTGAAGTACAATCCTGCAGAAGGCAAGTTAAGCTGGTTTCAATCAGTAACCGTTACCATTGAAACACAGACTACTCAAAAAGCTGTTGATGCATTGCAAAACTTGTCATCAAATTCTCAAGCAAGGGCAAGGGCTATTCTTTATGCACAGAATCCAGAATTGATTACCCAATATTCAAATCCATCGAGAAGTGTGGATAATTATGACATTTTGATAGTCACCCCAGAGATGTTTACATCAGCCATGGGCAGCTTGGAAGATTTATACAAGAACCAGGGGTTAAAGACAAAGCTTATTACCACACAGTACATTAACTCAAATATTACAGGTTCAGACCCGGCAGAAAAGATCAGGAACCTGATCATACAGGAATATCAAACGTATGGAATTAGCCAGGTAATACTTGGTGGAGATATTGAACATGTGGCTTATAGAGGTTTTTACTGTGCAGCACAATCATCAACCCTGTATGAAGATGATAATATTCCTTCTGATTTATATTACTCTGCCCTTGATGGCAACTGGAATACCAACGGCAATCAGATGTGGGCGGAAATAGGCGAGGACGACCTGCTGCCGGAAGTTTCAGTAAGCAGAATGTCATTCAGCAATGCTACAGAACTATCATCAATGATAAACAAGACCACCAAATACCAGACTATACCGGTTGAAGGAGAGCTGAGAAATCATCTTCTTGCCGGAGAGAATTTATACTACAGCCCCGATACCTGGGGTTCTGATTACTTGGAATTACTTGTTGGATATCACGATGACAATGGCTATACCACCACCGGGATCCCGGCATCAGACCCTATACTAAGGATGTATGATGAAGAAGAGGAATGGACTCCGCAAGATTTGATGAATGCTATCAATGCCGGCCGTTCATTTATCAACCATGCAGGCCATGCCAATGAGAACTACACAATGAAACTTTACAACTGGGATATAACGAACAACAATTTCTCAGGAGCCAATGGTGTAAATCACAATTTCCCTATCGTTTATACACATGGCTGTATTTGTGGTGCCTTTGATGCCAATGATTGCATTGCAGAAAGAATGGTTTGCATTGAGAACTTTGCTTCTGCATTTGTAGGCAATTCAAGATATGGATGGTTCAATGAAGGTCAAACGGAAGGGCCTTCTGCTCATTTGCAAAGGGAATTTATCGATGCATTGTATACAGATAGCCTAAATAGAATAGGCAGCGCCCACATGGAATCAAAAATTGCAACAGCACCATGGGTTAACGCTCCAGGGCAATGGGAAGAAGGTGCTTTAAGATGGTGCTTTTACGACTGCAATGTGTTGGGGGATCCTGCAATGGCAGTCTGGACAAATGAGCCAAAACCCATCTCTTCAACTTATCCTGTAACCATACCTACCGGCAGTTCTTCATTTGAGGTTACTGTTTCTAGCATGGGAACACCATTGAATGGACTTACTGTGGCTGCCGTTAAAAATGAGATCTTAATTGGGAAGGGTTATACAAACCAATATGGTGTTGCACAAGTACAGCTTGACTCGGCAATAAATTTGGCCGGCCCGGCACAAATAATCGTTTCAGGATATAACTGCAAGCCAACAGTATATAGTACCCAGTTTACAAGCAGTATTGGAATAGATGAAATCTCAGATAACGTTTTCAATATCTATCCAAATCCTACTGATGAAACCATTAACATAAGACTTGGCAGCAGTATTTTTATAGATCAGGTAGCATTGAAGGATTTGACAGGAAAAACAGTTAAAGAATTTAATTTTACCGCTAAGCAGTCGGAAATTATTATACCAACCGAAAACATAAATCCGGGTATATACTTCCTCGACTTGTATAGTTCAGGGCAGCGGGAGGTAGTCAAAATTATTATCAAGTAAGTAAAATCAGTTGTAACCAATAAATCATTTAAAGTGTTGAAAAAACTAATCATTCCTTTTGTAATATCCTTGCTGATATTACCTTCTGTAAATGCTCAGAAGCCGAAAAAGCAAATGTACACACCAAATGCACCGGTAAGTGCAAAATACAAAGTTGATGACCGAATAGACAATATGTCATATTGGCGTCGTATGGCATCACTCGGACTAGTACCGGTTCAACAGGAGACACCTGCACCGGCAAGTGTATACGGAACTTCAAAATTGGTGAGCAAAAATGTAAGGACAGAGAACTCTGAAGATATTCCGGTTACTACCGAAACATCAACACAGAGTGAGAATTCAATATTCATTAATCCGATGAACGCCGAATCGTTGCTGCAATCAAACAACAGTACGACAAGGCCGGTGGGTTCTATATACGGTGCCAATGCATTTCTATCAACCGATGCCGGCTCAACATGGGGTGGAACAGTTAATGGAGCTGGTGGAACCAATAGTGGTGACCCAACAACTGCAATTAGTCTTACAGGCCGATATTATGTAGGCTATATCCATTCATCAGGTGGGCAGGGCGTTTCCTATAGTTCAGATCAAGGACAGACATGGACTCCTGTATTGGTGGCACCTTCACCTCCGGGATGGGGCTCATTGCTTGATAAGAACCACATGTGGATTGACAATAGCCCCGTTAGTCCTTATGAAGGAAATCTCTATAATGCGTGGACAAACTTTGGAGGCAATAATGATAGCGAAATTGAAATAAGCAGATCAATTGATGAGGGGTTAACATGGACCCCTGCAGTCAATATTAGTAGTGCAGCGAATGCAGGAAGTCATAACCAGGGAGTAAATATTCAAACAGGACCCAATGGTGAGGTATATGTATTGTGGGTTATTTACGACTCTTGGCCATCAGATGAAAAGGCATTGGGATTGGCAAAATCACTGGATGGTGGAGTTACATGGTCACCTGCCGTTAGGATTATTGACAACCTCCGTGGCATACGCACAACAGGTGTTGGTAAGAATATGAGAGTCAACTCATTCCCTACTATGGCTGTGGATATAAGTAATGGTCCAAATAGCGGAACTATTTATGTTACGTGGGCAAATATTGGAGTACCCGGTACAAACACAGGTAACGACGCTGATGTTTACCTCATTAAATCATCAGATGGTGGAGCCACTTGGTCAACACCATTAAGAGTGAATCAAGATCCTGCAGGTGCAGGTAAGAAGCACTATTTCCCATGGATAACCTGTGACCCGGTAAATGGGAATCTGAGCATTGTATACTATGATGACAGAAATGTTGCTTCAAATCAGTGTGAAGTTTATACTTCCAACTCTTCCGACGGAGGCAACACATGGTGGGATTTACAAGTGAGTGACGTATCATTTACCCCTGCCCCTATTGCCGGCTTGGCTGATGGTTACTTTGGCGATTACCTTGGCAATCATGCAAGAGATGGTTGGGTTTATCCGGTATGGACTGACAATAGGTTAGGATATGCCATGACTTATGTATCTCCATTTGTTACAGGACCTCCACCAAATCAGCCCTGGTTGGTATACGATGATAATTCATTAAATGATGTGGAGGGCAATGGAAATGGCCTTTTGGATTATGGTGAATCAGCCATGATGAATCTCGCAATTGAAAACCAGGGTGATCAACCTGGTGTAGAAGTGAATGTTGTCCTTACAACTGACAATCCTTATGTAACAATTACGGATAATCAGGAACTTTATGGTGATATCCCTGTAGATTCAATAGTTAATGTTGACAATGCCTTTGCTGTTAATGTTGCAAACAACATACCCGATGCAGAGATAATAACATTTACTATTGCAGCCACTGATATTAATGATAGCACATATTACAGCAATTTTAACATAGAAGCACACGCACCTGCATTCAGGACTGGGCTTATAGTTCTAACCGAGGTTACAGGGAATGGCAATAACCGCCTTGATGCCGGCGAAACAGCCAGTATTAGAATAACTACAATAAATTCAGGTGACTATAAAGCTTATGATGTTACAGGATTACTGACCACTTCAAGCCCATATATCACAATTGACAATCCTTCATTCCATTGGGATAGTTTGATGACAGGCCCAATGAATGCCGTTCTTCCGGTATTTAACATTACCGTATCACCTGAGACACCTGTTGGGCATTTTGCAGAATTTACATACCAGATAAACTCTGAATATCATGAGGGTATAAAAACTTTCAGTTATCCTGTAGGATTAATATTGGAAGACTGGGAAGCCGGTAACTTCAGCAACTTCAATTGGCAATTTGCAGGTTCATCAACTTGGCTGATTACCAGTGAAGTAAAACATGAAGGCCTATATAGTGCAGTATCAGGTGCAATAGGCAATAACTCTACAAGTGAATTGAGTTTACCATACAATGTAATGGAAGATGATTCCATCTCTTTCTATGTTAAAGTATCTTCAGAAGCAGACTACGATTTTCTGAAATTCTATATTAACTCAACACTTGTTGGACAATGGTCAGGTGAAACAAACTGGCAGCGTGTTGCTTTCCCTGTTACTGCTGGCCAGAAGACCTTTAAATGGGTATATTCTAAAGATGCCAACACGATAAGCGGAGACGATGCTGCCTGGATTGACTATGTTATATTCCCTCCGCTCTTGCAAACAACAGCCTATGCAGGCTTAGATGCAGCAACCTGCGAAAGAGAATCGGTAATGCTTAATGGAGCTGCCAATAATTATGTAAGTACATTATGGACTACATCAGGCGATGGCACTTTTGATGATGCCTCTTCGCTTAATGCATTCTATACTCCTGGGGCCAATGATATGTCCAACGAACAGGCTGTATTAACTCTGACGGTCAATGGCCCTGAAGGTGAATTAAAAACAGACCAGATGACTGTTGCCATATCCAAACAGGCATTTGTCAATCCATTACAGGATGTTGAACTCTGCCTTGGATCACCCGTTGTCATTGAAGCAACTGCAAATAACCATACATCTGTTCTTTGGACTACTTCCGGGACTGGCACTTTTGTAGATCCTACATCTTTGAATGCTGAATACCAGCCATCTGCAGAAGATCTTGCTGCCGGAAATGTCACACTAAACATACTTGTTACTTCAGATGCACCATGTGGTGATGTTAGTGAGGATATGATTGTTACTTTCCTGCCATTGCCAACAGCAGCTTTTTCAGCTGATAATGTAATATGCTCAGGCGAAACTGCGGTATCAGAGATAAGTTTTACAGGTACAGGACCTTGGACCTTTGAAGTTTCAAACGGCGTAGGTGTGATTGAAACAAGTGACAATCCTTATCTCTTATCATTGATGCCTGCCGCAACAACCACCTATAACATCATCGGTTTTTCAGATGCAAATGGTTGCCAGAATGTTGTTGAAGGAAGTTATACAATAACAGTTAACAACTTACCTGTGATTAATATATCACAAGACACTACCTTATGTGCAGGTTTGTCGGTTACACTTGAAGCGAGTGTAGAAGGAGATGTTAATTACCTATGGACACCAGGTGATCATACATCCTCTTCTATTACAGTTGATACAACAGGAATAGGCATAGGTGCCAAAGTCTATAATGTACTGGTTACCGACAACTTAACAAATTGTGCAGACGATGCATCAGTTACCGTTACATTTGAAGATTGTACAGGTATCAATGAATTTAAAACTTCAGATCTAGTGGTTTACCCTAATCCATCAAAAGGTTCATTTTCATTGAAAGCCAATGCCAGCATGTCGGGTAACTACACTCTTGAAATAACAGATATGAACAATAAAGTCGTGTATAGTAAAACTGATGTAACATTCAATTCAACAGGTTTTATTACAGTTCAGGCTTTCCAATTATCTGATGGAATTTATTCATTGTATTTGAGAAATGAGAAGGCAGCTTATTCGACTAAACTGATAATCAGCCGATAGAACAATAATGATGAATATTAGCAATATGCTGATCTTTATCAAGGTTTAATGCAGAATGTAACTTCTGCCAGTAAATTACCCGTTTTGAAAATTAGTTTCAAGACGGGTAATTTATTAATGGAAATCAGCTGAACCTTACTTCCATTAACCATGATATCGATACAAAAGCACTTGAAGCTGAGCTCAGTTATTTAGACTATTTATAAATAACGGCCTTTGGTCAATAAAAATCACAACCTATTCAATTTTAATTATTTTTGTGAGTTCAATTATGATTTTACCCCAATTCGCTCAATGAAGTTTTCAATTAGCACATCTATAACAACAAATCAATGAACCGTTTATGAAAAAACAATTACTTCACATTTATCCGGGCTTTAACCTGATACACATAATAGTGGCATTAATGCTGACCACTAGTGTATCTTTAAGCTATGCTACAGAATATCGTTACAGCGATAGCTGGGGTAAGCAGGGATTGAGCATTAAAGGTCAATCAAGTGATGGTCTTAACCTTAACTTTTCAATGCAATCCTTTGCATTTGAAAATCGGGATGTTAATGGCGCTACCATGCAAACAATTTCATTCTCCGAATCATTGCTACCAAATGAAGAGGGGAATCCAGACTTACCTGGCTTCGGCCGCTATATTGCTATTCCTCAGGGTGCAACACCAATACTTGAAATAACGAGTATGCGTACTGAGCGATTTACCAATATTGATATAGCACCGGCACCACGTATTCCTCTTGATACAGAAGATGGTCCATTACATTATGCAAAAAACCAACAAATCTATAGTAAAAACGAGTTCTTTCCATCACAACCGGTTACTCTCAATAATTTTACCCAGATTAGAGGAGTTGATGTCTGTATGTTGAACATACTGCCATATCAGTATAACCCTGTGACCAAAGAGTTAATCGTTTATCGTGATATTGAAGTAAACGTTCGTTTTGAAGGTGGAAGCCGTCAGTTTGGGGATTCGAAATACAGGAATCCTTACTGGGATCAGATTCTTGAAGATGTCATTTTTAATTACTCAAGCTTACCTGTTATTGACTATGATAAACAGGCAGCCAATAAAAGCCGTTCAATAGGATATGACTATCTGATAATTGTTCCTAATGACCCAATTTTCAGTCAATGGGCCGACTCTATCAAGAAATTCCGTAATGAAGAAGGTATTTACACAGGAGTGGTAAAATTATCAGAAATCGGAACCAGTGTTAATGCAGTAATGCTTGAAACCTATATTACTAATGCCTATAATACATGGGATATTCCACCAACAGCAGTATTATTGCTTGCTGATTATGGACCTGCAGCCGCTAATACCAATTCCATTATTTCTCCCATCTATGATAACTATTGTGTTTCCGACAATATGTATGCTGATGTAAATGGTGACCACATGCCAGAAATGGTATTTGCCAGGATTACTGCAAATAATGCAGCTCAGCTCGAATCAATGGTTAGCAGATTTATTAATTATGAGCGGAATCCTCCAACTAATCCAAGCTTTTATGCCAATCCGGTTACTGCTTTAGGTTGGCAGACAGTGCGTTGGTTTCAAATATGTTCAGAAGTTGTTGGTGGTTTCTGGAAAAATTCATTAGGTAAGACCCCTGTGCGTATTAACGAAATATATGAAGGTTCAACTAACACATGGTCTACAGCACAAAATACATCTACTGTACTTGGAGTATTTGGCCCTAATGGTTTAGGTTACATTCCTGCTTCTCCAACTGAACTCGGTGGATGGTCAGGTGGTAACGCTACAATGATCAATAATGCACTCAATTCAGGAGCATTTATGCTTATGCATCGCGACCATGGAGGAGAAACTCTTTGGGGAGAGCCTGCATATTCAAATGGCAATATCAATGGATTAACAAATACTGACCTTACCTGGGTTATGTCAATGAATTGCTTGACCGGTAAATACAACTATTCAAATGAGTGCTTTACCGAAAAATTCCATCGTCATACCTATAATGGCCAGCCTGCCGGAGCTCTCGGATTGACTGCTGCATCAGAAACATCCTACTCTTTTGTAAACGACACCTATGTATGGGGAATGATGGACAATATGTGGCCGCAGTTCATGCCACAGTACGGATCTACACCTGCTTCACGTGGAGTATTGCCTGCTTTTGCTCATGCTGCCGGAAAATACTTCCTGCAACAATCAAGTTGGCCATATAATACGAGTAATAAAGAAGTCACCTATAACTTATTCCATAGCCATGGTGATGCTTTTGTTCGGATTTGTACTGAAGTTCCGCAGAATATTGTCGCAAATTACGAACCTACAATATTTGAAAGTGATACAACCATTACTATTTCAACTGCAGCAAACGCAAAAATTTGTGTTTCAGTTTATGGGAGTATCCTTGCTACCGCATCAACCGGTATGAATACTACTATTGATCTAACCATTCCTTCACAGTTGGTTGGCACTCAGCTAAAAGTAACCATTACCAAGGCAAACTGCAACAGATATGAAGGTTACATTACCGTTGTTCCTGATGTAACATCTGCTTATGCCGGTGAAGATATTTCCATATGTGCTGATCAATCAGCTCAACTTACAGGTAATGCAGTTAACTATCAATCATTGCTCTGGGAAACAAGTGGTAACGGGATATTTGATGATGCAACAATCATTAATCCTGTTTACACCCCGAGTGCTGAAGATATCAATGCAGGTTCAGTAATTTTATCACTTACTGCAAGCAAGCCTTCAATTCCTGACTCAACCGACTATATGACTCTCACACTTGCCCCCATTCCGGTAGCTTTTGCTGGAAATGAAGCAAGTATTTGTGAAGGTGACACTTATGCAACAAGTGAAGCTACTGCTATGAATTATACTCAACTCTATTGGTCTTCGAATGGGACTGGTGTGTTTAATGATATAAATTCATTAAGTACTCGTTATACTCCAAGTGCTGAGGATATTATCGCCGGTAATGTAATATTGACCCTAAATGTTAGCAATGACATCTGTGAGGTTCACACAGCAACAATTCCAATTTCAATTAACCCAAAACCCGTGGTTAATGTAACTGGTCCGGCTGAAGCTTGTCAAAACCAAACAGACCTTGTTTATATTGCCGGCAGCAATTCAAATACCTACCTTTGGGAAGTTATTGGTGGAACGATAACATCAGCAGCAAATGAGAATGAAGTAACCGTTACCTGGAATGAATCAGGTGCTGCACTTGTTACTTTAGATGAGACAAATGAGTTTGGCTGCACTGCCAGTGCTTCATACGAAGTAACATTAAATCCGGCACCCACTCCTGTTGTTGCTGGTGATGAATCTGTTTGTGCCAACAGTACTGAAGTCATTTACTCTACTCCTATGAATGAAGGAAATACCTATTCATGGCTGGTTGAAGGTGGAACAATTGCTTCAGGCAGTAATTCAAATGAATTACTTGTTAACTGGGGTACTAATGGCGCAGGTGTTGTTTCTGTCACAGAAACCAACAGTGCTAACTTATGCTCAACAACTCTGGAATTCAATGTTGACATTCAATCACCGGTTGTTGGACTACAAGGAGACACTTCGTTATGTGTTAACCATACATTTGTTTTAAAAGCAAATCCCGGTTATTCAACATACATATGGTCAACCGGTGACAATACTGAGACTATTCAGATTATTGGAGAACAGATAGGAGCAGGTAACCAAAACACATTTACAGTTACGGTTACTGATGCCAATGGATGTTCAACCGTTGCATCTTCAACTGTTACCGTGGAAGCCTGTCTTTCAATACCCGAAAGCCTTTCAAGTACTTTTACTTTATATCCCAACCCAAATACCGGTGAATTCAACATTCTTTTCAGTGAAACATTAAAGGGAAATGCAACTGTCAGGATACTTAATTCTTTGGGTGGAGAGCTTTTCGCTAAAGTTATCAACATCAGTCAGACTATGCAAATTGAAAGTTTCAATGTTTCAAACCTTAGCAGCGGGATTTACTTTGTTAAAATTGAAACAAACAATGGAAGCTCAGTTCAAAAACTGATGGTTAAATAATGAATAGTAATAACAAATTGGCTGCATATTCAAACTACAGTTAATTTTAAATACCCAATAAAAAAGAGACAGGATCAGCACCTGTCTCTTTTTTATTGATCATTAATCCAATTCTTAGGCCAATTTTCCATGCATCATAGTATTGATGAGCTTTGGGGAGTGACTTTTGCTCTTTTAAGAGATTAATGTATGTAAAATCCAAAAAGGACAATAAACAATAATTATTAATAGAAAATAACACTATTTTTAGAGCCCGTATTCACTGGTCCTTCGAAAAGAAACTGAACATGATACCCTCATTACCGAATATTCTAATTGTTGATGACATTGAAGTTAACCTCATATTACTTGAAACTGCACTCCGAAAAGAACAAGCTAAGATCCATCGAGCAACCAGTGGTCAGGAAGCATTAGAGTTAACGGAAAAAACTGAATATGCATTGATCATACTTGATGTGTCGATGCCGGTGATGAATGGCTTTGAATTGGCATCACATATCAGAAAACAACAACTGAATAGTATTACACCAATTATTTTTATCTCTGCAATTTTATTTGACGAGTTCAGTGTTTCACAAGGTTATCGTTCTGGGGCTGTTGATTATATCTCTAAGCCTTACCATCATGAGATCCTGTTAAGCAAAGTAAGGGTATTTCTGCAATTATACAACCAAAAACAAGAGATCCAGCATCAGAGTATTGTACTTCAAGAAAGTAATGACCGCTATCGGGCCAGTCAGGAAATATTAAAGCTAAGACTTCAATTACAGAAGGCTGTTTCGCTGGCTTCAGCAAGGTTCTCAGGTAATTTTGAACTTAACAACTCTATTCATTTTATGCTTAGGGACATTGCCAATGTTTGTGGATCATCATCTGCCTCATTTCTCCCTGCCGATAAAAGCCCCATCATTGGATACACTGAAGGTGAACTTGCATTCGACATCCCTTTAAAATTACCTGCAAACTTGAAACAAAGGCTTAACAAAGCTTTTAGTCAACATCTGGAGGCAGTTATTCTTATCAGTAATGACGGCATCGAAGGCCCCTGGATTCTACCATATCAAAATGAAACCCAGAAAAATCCCATAGTTACTGTTGCCATAAATGTTGCGTCAGGTGAAAAACAATTTGGACATCTTGTTATTCACGCTTGCAGTGGTATTTCTTCATGGGAAGCCTCAGAATTGAATGCACTTTCAGTGTTTGGAACTATTACCGGCAATGCTCTCGAAAGAAATCAGACTCGCCAGGATCTTATTGCAAGCGAGCAACGCTATAGGAGCTATATTGAAAATGCACCAGAAGGAATTGTCGTCACTAACTCTAATGGTGAAATACTAGAATATAACCAGGCATTTGTTACATTATTCGAGAATTTCATTAAGGATAAAGTCCATCTTAATATACTTGATATCCTTAATGACCAAGTTGTTACCGGACATAATCCTGTAAAGACCAAACTTTTGAATGGGAAACTGTCACGTTGTGAATTTTCAATATCAGCCAATGATAAAAGAATACTGATCAAAGCTGAAAGCGTCAAGTTATCAGCTAAGCAATATTTGATATTCTGTACTGACATCTCTAACGAAAGAGAACTGGAGAAGCATTTAATACAAACTGAAAGAATGGTAGCTATAGGAGAAATGGCTACCGGAATCGCCCATGAAATCAATCAACCTCTTAATACTATTTCTTTCGGTATTGACAACCTCTTTCAGGCACTTGAAAGCAACAAAGCCGACAAGGCATATATCAAGGAAAAATCAAACAAAATATTTGACAGTATACACCGGATGAGAAATATTATTGATCATGTTCGCAACTTCGCAAGGGGTAATGACGATGTGATGCTCTCTTCCTTCCCGGTTTTGGAACCGGTTAATAACGCCTTGTCACTTTATACTGAACAACTTAAAAAGCATGGTATTGAAGTGTTAAAAAACATTGAACAGAGCACCGAAAATGCAGTTATTCATGGCAATACCTATAAAATTGAACAGGTACTCCTTAATCTTTTCTCCAATGCACGCGATACAATGGAAGAGAAAAAACAAGGTAATCAAGTCACTTATCAACCTGTTCTGAATCTTAATGCCTCCATTGCCAATAATAATCTAACACTTACTATCATTGACAATGGCATGGGTATGACAGCTGAACAGTTAAAGAATATTACCAAACCATTCGTAACCGGTAAAGCACCCGGTATGGGCACAGGTCTTGGACTCGCCATATCACAGAAGATTATCAACGAGCATAATGGAACGCTTTCATTCAGTAGCATTCCCGGTGAAGGGACAACAGTTAAAATTGAAATACCTGTTAAGATCACTGAACCTTCATAGTCAATCAGTATCTTCATTATACGGGTCTAATACATTTGATTTTCAGTAACTTTTAATACATTTATATCAATAATAAAAATATTGAAATTTAATCGGGTGCTAACCTGACCAAACTGATGAAAAATGAATAAAAAACTGTCGGCTCTGATACTTGATGATGAAACTGAATTTGCACTTGAACTACAGGAATACCTCCAATTGCGTGATTTTGAGGTCTTCACTGCAGCAACTCCCGGTGATGG
>JAEYXG010000114.1 GCA_023428585.1 Bacteroidota bacterium | reverse complement strand
GAGTACCCGATGGCCGGTTTGCATTAAACAATGAAGACTGCGCCGAGGCACCCAATGAAGTGCGTAAGCATTTGTATAATCTGTTTCCCGGTGCATGGAAATCACGCATTGCTGATATGGGTAATATCAAAAAAGGACACACGGCCGCCGATACCATATTCGCACTGGCCGAAGTTATGGCCTCACTGATTGGGAATAAGATTTTTCCGGTCATTATAGGAGGTAGCCAAAGCCTTACATACGGTATGTATAAAGCATATGAGCAGTTGGAGAAGATTATAAATGTGGCTGTAATTGATGCACGATTTGACCTCGGTGGAGGTTCAAATGATGAGCTGAACTCACAGAATTACCTTAGCAAGATAATATTGCTCAAGCCAAATTATCTCTTCAACTATACCAACATAGGGTACCAGACTTATTTTATTGACCAGGCAGAGATAGAACTCATGGGCAAATTATTGTTTGACAGCTATAGGCTAGGTGTGATGAATAATGACTTTAAGGAAATAGAACCCCTGGTGCGGAATGCTGATATGCTCTCTTTTGATATAAGTGCGGTTAAAGGTTCAGAAGCACCCGGTAACGGGAATGCTTCTCCCAATGGGTTTACCGGTGAGCAGGCTTGTCAGGCAGTTCGTTATGCAGCCATGAGTGATAAACTTTCATCGATAGGATTTTTTGAGTTAAATCCGCTGTTCGACCGTAACGGTGCTACTTCGTTTCTGATGGCTGAAATATTGTGGTATGTGTTTGAAGGTTTCAACCAGCGTAAAAAGGACTTCCCTACGCCGGCCAATGATGATTTTATTAAATATACGGTTCCAACAACCGACTTTGAAGATGGAATAGTATTCTTTAAGAGTCGAAAAACTGACCGTTGGTGGATGGAAGTAATTTGCGGTGATGAGAAACAGGTTAAATACTCAGCACATTACATGGTCCCGTGCTCATATAAAGATTATCTTACTGCTTGTAATAGTGAGATACCTGATCGCTGGTGGCAGGTATATCAGAAGCTTATGTAATTTATTATTTTAGTAACGCTGATAAACAGAGAAGGTATGATAAAACAAATTGTCTTTTCATTGGTACTTATGGCAACCCTGGGTGTTTTTGCTTATAGCATGAAACGCCTTTGGTACAACTTCTCACTGACAAAGAAACAGCCTGTTGGTAACTGGGGTAAGAGGTTCAGGCTGATGCTGGAAGTAGCAATAGGACAAACCAAGATATTCAGATATCCGCTTGCCGGAATCTTCCATGCGCTGGTATTCTGGGGTTTTCTTGTAATTACCCTTGGCAGCATTGAAATGGTTATTGACGGTATTTTCGGAACGGAGAGAATCATGTCGGGTACAGGCTGGTTTTACGACTTTGTAACTGCCTCAGGTGATATTATGGCTTATGTGATAGTGGTATGTATCCTCTTTTTCTTATCCAGGCGTTTGTTTATCAGGATAAAGCGATTCTATGGAATAGAAATGCAGCCTAAATCGAAGTATGATGCTTTGATAGCACTTAAAATCATTTTGCTGCTCATGGTGTCACTTGCCGGGCTAAACATGGCTTATTACCAAATGCATCCTGATGATCATGCGGGCATCTTTCCGTTGAGCTCCATATTTGCCCCTCTGCTCTTAAATGATCTGAGTGCTCATGGATTGCATGTATTACATGAAATAAACTGGTGGGCACATATTGTGCTAATATTTGTGTTTGCCAACATACTGCCTTACTCAAAACATTTCCACGTATTCACATCCGTACCAAATGTGTTTTTAAGCAGGCTTGAGCCTTTGGGTTATCTGCAAAATATGCCATCCATAACTACTGAAATCAGGTATATGTTGTTCCCGGAAACGGTACAACCTCAGGCTGAAACAAGCATAACGCGTTATGGTGTTTTGGATGCTGCTGATGTGACTTGGAAAAATTACCTTGACTCATTGGCATGCACTGAATGTGGAAGGTGTACCGATAACTGTCCGGCAAATATAACCGGTAAGAAACTGTCACCCCGGAAGATATTTATTGATCTTAGAGCCCGGATGAAGGAATATGCTGAAGCAAAACGACAAAATGGCTTAACCCATGATGATGGTAAAAGTATGCTACATGGTTTCATCAGCGCAGAAGAGCTATGGGCTTGCACTACCTGTAATGCCTGTGCCCAGGAGTGTCCTGTGAATATCAACCATCCGTCACTCATTGTTGATATGCGTCGATATCTGGTAATGGAGGAGGCATCTGCTCCCTCAGGTTTGAATGCTATGTTTGCTAATATTGAGAATAATGGAGCCCCCTGGCAATACCCACCTGAAGACAGGTTGAACTGGCTCAATGACCTTAACAAATAGTTGCATAATGATGAAAAAATTAGATACCTATACAGTACCCATTATGGCTGACCTGCAAGCACAGGGTAAAACAGCTGAATACCTCTTTTGGGTTGGTTGCGCCGGAGCCTTCGATGCACGGTACAAAAAAGTGACCATTGCTTTTGCAAAACTTTTGCTTCATGCTGAAGTTGATTTTGCCATATTGGGTAGTGAAGAGACTTGTAATGGTGACCCCGCAAAAAGAGCCGGTAACGAAATGCTTTTCCAGATGCAGGCCTTGAGAGTAATTGAATTGCTCAATTTGTATAAAGTAAAAAAGATCATCACCTGTTGCCCGCACTGTTTCAACATCTTCAAAAATGAATACCCTGAATTGGGAGGTAATTATGAAGTAACTCACCATTCAGTATTCCTTCAGGACCTGCTGGATAAGGGAATACTTAAGGCAGACAAGAATGTATTAAAGGATAAGAGCATTGTTTATCACGACCCCTGTTACCTGGGGAGGGGAAATGATATATATGAGCCGGCCCGTGAAATCAATAAGCTGGTGACCGACAAGATTATTGAGATGCCACGAAACAGGAGTAAGGCTCTTTGTTGTGGAGCCGGAGGTGCACAGATGTTCAAGGAGGCCGAACCCGGCAATAAGGAAGTATTTGTTGAACGTACAGAAGAGGCCCTACAGACAGGGGCTGACATTGTTGCCACCTCCTGTCCATTTTGTATGACCATGATCACCGACGGCATCAAATACAAAAACAAGGAGGACGAGGTGAAGAATCTGGATATTGCCGAATTGCTCTGGCAGGCGTTAGGGAAATAGTTCAAGGTTGTTCAAATTAGTTCAAAGTGGTGGTCCCCGAGTTTTTATCGAGGGGTTCAATATGGTTCAATATAGTTCATCATTGATTATTTGATTATACCAGAGTTTCGCATTTTTAAATTAATAACATTGAACATCCCTGAACAATATTTTTTATATTTGATAGCCACTAAAGCAAAATGTAGCAATGATAGAAAATGCTGACTTAGTAAGGCTTTCCATAAATTGTACGGAGATAGTCCCACCCGTTGTCTGTTGTTATTTGCTATGTAGAACTTTCATGTTGGGGGGTATTTCTCACGAAATCAGTCGAATAGCTCCAGTTCCACTTATTTACAAATTAGATTATGTTGCCAGCTACTGGCATAGATTTTCCCCATAGGCTAATGATAAGATATTGGTGCGATGGGATTAAAA
>JAEYXG010000362.1 GCA_023428585.1 Bacteroidota bacterium | reverse complement strand
ATATAATGATCATATAAAAGGTTGATAATCTGATAGCTGAATGTATATGCAACAGCTGTAACAATTACTGACAATACAAACAACAGGGTAAATGACAATTTTACCATATTTTCAACTCTACTTTTTTCTTTGATCAATTTGGCAAATATCGGTAACAAAAGAAGTGAAAACAGATAAGCCATGTTATTGGCTGCATCCAACAATCTATATGAATGAGCGTAAATCCCCGATTGAATTTTTCCGGCCGGACCTTCAATCATCTTCACCAGCATGACGGTATCAAACTTATTATAGAAAGTCATCAATAACACCAAAACGGCATAAGGTAAACTCTGTTTAAGTATTACTAGAAAAAAGGGATAATTCCAATTCAGCTTTTTAAATGATGCTTTTTTTATCACAACAATAAAAGCAACTAGAAAAGTAATTACATACGCCACTGTCTGCGCATAAACAAACCATTCAATTCTGAAAGGTGTATTTGTTATTCCACCCCAGAGCAGTACACTGCATATTGCAATCATCACTATCCTGTCGAGAACGGAAAGCACGCTATCAGTCTTGAAATTCAATAACGCTGAAACATTTGAACGGAGGTATAGAATAAATGAAATTAGGAACTGATTGATTCCCAAAAATATAAGCATATATAATTCATCTCCTTTATATCCCCAAACCAAGGCAACAAGGAGAGTTACTATGAAATAAACAACTCCTAATAGTACCTTAAGTATTAAAATACTGGAAAAATGTTTGTTCAGTAACTGATTATTTTGAGCAATATTGCGATTATTATAATTGGTAATTCCAAAATCAAAAAGGATGTTGAATAAAAATGAGAAGTTGAAAAGGTTAAAATAAAATCCATAAGCCTCTGCCCCTACCGTGTTTTGCACATTAAGGTCGATCCCGAATATCCATACCGGTTTAATAATTAGATTTAGCAGCAACAAAAAACTCAAATTGGTAAGAAACTTACGCTGCATGGTATAATAAAATTGCTGCTTTGGGGTTAATTAGTAAAGGTTAATTAATATAGAGGAATAAACTTATCTTCTCTAAATATAGTATTTTTGCGCAAATTTAGAATTATTATGGATAATATCTCTATAAAAGCAATTAATACTGTCAACTTCCAATACTGAATATTTTGAGAATTGCGATTAATACTAGATTACTGCTTAAAGGGAAGCTTGAAGGTATCGGCTGGTTTACGTATGAGAACCTAAAGCGCATAACACAGTCACACCCGGAGCACCAGTTTTTTTTCTTTTTCGATAGGCCTTACAGTAAGGATTTTATCTTTTCAAACAATATTATACCCGTGGTTTTGTGTCCACAAGCCAGACATCCTCTTTTATACTACATTTGGTTCCAATATTCAGTCAATAGGGCACTCAAGAGAATTAAAGCAGATCTTTTTATCTCAACTGACGGATATATCTCTCTGAACACTGATGTTAAAACCCTTAATGTGTTTCATGATTTAAATTTCGAACACTATCCTAATGACTTGCCTCTTATGGAACGTTGGTACTACCGTACTTTCTTCCCAAAATATGCTTCCAAGGCTGATCATATAGCCACTGTTTCGGAGTTCTCAAAACAAGATATAATACAATTGTATAATGTATCACCCGATAAAATAGATGTTATTTATAACGGTGCCAACGAAATTTACAGCCCGGTCACTGAAGCGGTTAAGAAAGAAGTTAGAGCTAAAGTCACAGGTGGGCATCCCTACTTTTTCTTTATAGGCTCTATTCATCCACGAAAGAATTTAATTAATTTATTCAAGGCATTTGAAATATATCGACATTCTTCCAATAGTATTGCTAAGCTGGTTATTACAGGTGCAAAAAACTGGTGGACAAAAGACATTGAAAAGGTATATAGAGATATGAGATTCAAAGATGACATCATCTTTACAGGCAGATTATCAATTGCTGAAATTAGAGATATAATGGCGTCCTCACTTGCCCTCACTTACGTTTCATACTTTGAGGGCTTTGGAATTCCAATTGTAGAAGCCTTTAGATGTGGTACACCAGTCATCACCTCCAATGTCACCTCAATGCCTGAAATAGCAGGCGATGCAGCTTTAACTGTTGATCCGTTTAATCCACAGGCAATAGCTCAGGCTATGATATCAGTTGACAAAGACGCTGAACTTTGCGAAATGCTAATAAAAAAAGGTTTTGCCAGAGCCAAGCAATTTACATGGGATAAATCAGCAGAGAGACTATGGAGTTCTATAGAGAAGCTTATTTCATAACTGATTGACATTAGCATATTTTAGAGTATATTTACCTCTGGCTCAAGTTGCACTCCAAACTTTACAAATACCGAATCAGATATCTTATTAGCTAGTGACTTTATTTGATAGCCTGTTGCATTGCCAAAATTGACCAATACCAGTGCCTGGTTATTGTGTATACCCGAATCCCCTTCTCTGTAACCTTTCCATCCGCAGCTTTCAATAAGCCATCCTGCAGCTAGCTTATAACCATTCTCGGCCGTGAAATATCTAATATCCGGAAATTTATTTTTTAATAAATTAAATTGCGTTTCAGTGATTACAGGATTTTTAAAAAAGCTACCAGCATTCCCAATTTCATCTGGATCAGGCAATTTACTCCTTCGAATATTAATTACTGCCTTCCTAATAGAATTTATGTTTAAAGGTATTTGCAGTTTGTCAATTTCCTCTCTTATTGCACCATAAGATATATTGAACTTGGGGTGTTTTGATAATTTGAAAACAACCGATAGAATTAAATAAACACCCTTATATTCACCTTTGAAAATACTATATCTATATCCAAATTGACATTCACTTCTATTAAACTCTCTGAATTCACCTGTTTTAAGTGACACTGCTTCCAGTAAATAAAACACATCCTTCAATTCAACACCATAGGCTCCGATATTCTGGACAGGGCTACTACCAACCGTACCTGGTATTAAGCTTAAATTTTCGATGCCACCATAACCTCTTTTAACACAGTAATCTACAAGATCATCCCAAAGCTCACCGGCTTGTGCTCTAATGTATACATAATCATCATCTTCATCAAGGAGTTCAATTCCTTTTGTTTCTATTTTAACTATGAGCCCATCCCAATCTTTAGTAAACAACAAGTTACTGCCTCCACCCATAAGCAAAACTTTACCCTGATATACAGCAGCATAACGCAAAATATCAGATAATTCATGTTCTGCGCATAGTCGTATCAATTGTTTGGATGTAGCATTTACACCAAAGGTATTCATTGGTTTTAAGTCAACATCAGCCTCAATAGTAAAACCCATTTTCTTTTCCATACCACAAAAATAGTATTTTTGCACTATCCATAAGTTATGAAGCTATATTGAAAAAGGTCATCATTTCTGTTACTAATGATCTAAGCACCGATCAAAGAGTTGATAAAGTGTGCGGTACTCTTCTATCTATGGGTTTCAGTGTTTTTTTAATAGGTAGGTTGCTTCCTGGTAGTCTGCCTTTAAATAGAGATTATCAAACTCACCGAATGAAACTATTATTTCATAAAGGACCTTTCTTTTATGCTGAATACAATATTCGTCTTTTTATTTTTTTACTGTTTACCAAAGTAGACCTTCTTGTTTCAAATGACCTTGATACACTACCTGCCAATTACATGGCACATAAATTAAAGTCTATCCCAATGGTTTATGATAGCCATGAATACTATACAGGCACTCCAGAGTTAGTGAACCGACCATTTGTTCAAGGTATATGGAAACGCATAGAAAGATTTATATTCCCAAAATTGAATGAGATATTCACTGTTAATGAGTCGATTGCCGAGTTATATTTTCAAGAATATGGCAAAAGATTGAATATAGTACGCAATGTACCACGTAGGATATCAATTCAAACCACATATACTCCTGCTGATTTAGGTTTTGATAATTCTAAAAAACTAATAATTCTCCAAGGCGCTGGTATTAATGTTCAGAGAGGGGCTGAAGAAGCCGTTTTATCTATGCAATTCATTGAAAACGCCTTGCTTCTGATAATTGGTGGAGGAGATATAATAAATTCGCTTAAAGAGTTGGTCGTTAAATCTGAATTGACCCAAAAGGTGATATTTTTTCCCCGAATACCTTACGATGAATTAATGAAATATACTTCAGCAGCTGAGATTGGGCTATCATTGGATAAAGACACCAATATTAACTACCGATATAGCTTACCTAATAAGCTTTTTGATTACATTAATGCAGGAATACCTGTTTTAGCATCACCACTACCTGAGATAAAAAAAGTTATTGACCGCTATGAAGTAGGTTTACTCATTGAGAACCATGAACCACAACATATTGCGTCGAAATTAAAGCAAATGCTTGAGAATGATTACAAATCAAAGCTGTTTCATAATCTTAAGCGTGCTGCCGCAGAATTAAACTGGGAAAACGAAGAAAAAACATTGAAACTGGTCTATTCCAAATATGTCTGACAACCACCTGCATATTGTTGCATTTGACGTACCATATCCTCCCAACTACGGAGGAGTGATTGATGTATTCTATAAAATCAAAGAACTTTATCATAAAGGCATCCGGATTCATTTACATATTAGCGAGTACCCAGGTCGCGATCGGGCGCCTGAGCTTGAAGCGATGTGTGAATCTGTACAATATTACCCTAGGCTTACCGGTATTAAATCCGCCTTCAGTATTAAACCATATATTGTAAAAAGCCGACGGTCAAATCAGATGATTGACAATCTGCTTAAAGACAACTATCCAATATTGTTTGAGGGGTTGCACTCATGCTATTATATTGATGATCAAAGGTTGAGAAAAAGACTACTGATATATCGTGAAAGTAATATTGAGCATCATTACTATTTCAACCTTTTTAAGGCAGAGCATCATTGGGGGAAGAAAGCTTATTTTCTCGTTGAAAGCATTAAATTATTCCTATTCCAAAAGAAATTAAAATATGCCGACATCATGCTTGTTGTGTCAAACAGCGACAAAGATTATCTTAAAAATATTTTTACAGGTAAGGAAGTGCACTTTTTGCCAAGTTTTCATGCCAATGCTGACATAAAGAGTATTGAAGGAAGAGGTGATTTTTTTCTATACCACGGCAATATTGAAGTACCGGAAAATGAGGTTGCAGCTTCTTTTCTGATCCGTAAAGTTTTTTCAAATTCCAGACATAAATTGATTATAGCTGGAATGAATCCACCCAAGTCGATTTATCAACAGGCATCCAGATACAAAAACATTGATGTAATAGCCAATCCCGATGAAGAGATGATGTTCAAACTTATTAGAGATGCCCATGCTAATATTCTTGTCACTTTTCAGGCATCTGGTTTAAAATTAAAATTGTTAAACACATTATATAATGGAAGATTCTGCATTGTAAATTCTACAATGCTGAATGGTACAAATCTGGAAGAGCTATGCGTAATTGGAAATAATTATGCTGAATTACGGACAATTCTGGATCAGATTGCCGAAAGAGATTTTACGCAAGATACCATTACCAAGCGAGAAAAAGTTTTACAACTTAGCTTTTCAAATATCGTCAATGCTGACCGAATGATTGATATTATCTTCAACCGTTAATACTCTTCCATTCTCACATTTCAAGGTCCTGGAAGGGAATTTCTCCATGAGGGCATAGTTATGTGTTGCCATCAAAACAGCACGTCCACTCTTGCTAATATCCATTAATAAAGCCATGATTCCTGAGGATGTTTCAGGATCAAGATTTCCAGTTGGCTCATCTGCCAGAATAAGTTCAGGGTCATTAACCAATGCCCGGGCTATTGAAACACGCTGCTGTTCACCCCCCGATAACTGATAGGGCATCTTAAACCCTTTTGTCTTTAGACCTACCTTGTCCAATACGTCCTCAATACGCTCGTTCATTTCATTCTTGTCTTTCCAACCTGTAGCTTTCATGACAAATTTTATGTTGTCGTTCACACTTCGATCAGAAAGCAATTGGAAATCCTGAAAAACAATGCCAAGTTTACGTCTAAGATAAGGAACTTCACTCTTTCTAAGTTTATTAAGACCTTAACCTACTACTTGGGCATCACCTTCAATAACAGGTAACTCAGCATAAAGAGTTTTTAATAAACTACTTTTCCCTGTACCTGTTTTACCAATGAGGTAAACAAATTCACCTTTATCAATAGTAAGATTAACTTCTGACAGTACCAGAATATTCCTTTGAAAAATACTTAGATTTTTCAGATTAACAATAGTGTCAAGTGACATAGTTACTCTATTTGAGGCCAAAGGTAACCAATTTCTTAGTCAAAATCGATTGCAATAATAAGATGAACACCAGGTTTTCTTGTTAATTCGCCAACATTTACATTCATTTTGTAGTATTCAGGCTATTCATATTCCTTTGGGAATCCATCCAGTTGTGAATATACTTTAACAAGTATCTTACCGGCTTTATTAAATTCAGCAGGAATTGCCTCACTTATTACCCAATTAGAATTATTCATGACAATTGTTTATGATGAAGTAAATTTATTACTCCATAGTAGAAATAGCAATATTTTTGACAAAAAACATAACCAGATTTATTAGGGCTCTTTTTAGATTACTATATTTGCCCATTTATGCATAGACTCATAATCATAACATCAATCTTATTTGCATTGTATTGCAATGCAATAATGGCTCAGGATAGCGGAACCCGACCGATAATTGAAGCTGTAAGAATTTCAACGCCGCCAGATATAGATGGAAATCTCAATGACTCAATTTGGCTTGAGGCTAAGGTTGCCTCAGTATTCAGACAAGAAAGTCCCAATTTTGATACGCCGCCTAAATTCAAAACTGAGGTTCGAATTGTTTATGATGATAAAGCAATTTATATTGGTGCTCTGATGTATGATCTATTCCCTGATAGTATAAAAAGGGAACTTGCAGTACGTGATAGCGACGGAAAGAATGCCGATTATTTTTACATTGGTTTCGACACATACAACAACAAGCAGGATGCTTATGTATTTGGCGTTTCAGCATCTGGTATTCAGATTGATCAGCGTATAGTTGACGGAACTTACGATGCTGTTTGGAGCAGTGAGGTTAATATAACCAACAATGGCTGGGTGGCAGAATTGAGAATTCCATATTTTGCATTACGTTTCCCAGCACTGAAGAATCAAGAATGGGGCCTACAGCTTATAAGAAGTATAAGGCGAAATCGTGAAGAAGACCAATGGTCATTAGAACCCAGAGATACAGATAATAATCTGAATTACTGGGGGACACTCACAGGTTTAAAAGACATTGACCCACCTCTGAGATTATCCATTCTTCCATATGTTTCTGCCGGCATTCAGCATAACAGCGATCCTGACACAAAAAATGAAGCCGTTAGCTATAGTTACAATGGTGGCATGGATTTAAAATGGGGCTTAAATGAGAGTTTTACTCTGGATGTGATTTTAATGCCTGATTTTAGTCAGGTCCAGTCAGATGAAATCGAAAAGAACCTATCACCTTTTGAAATCGTCTATGATGAAAACAGACCATTTTTTAATGAAGGTATTGACCTCTTTCAGAAAGGTGATCTCTTCTATTCACGACGAATTGGTCATGTTCCTATCAATTATTATTCTTCTGATTTGCTGAGTAAGGGAGAAAGGATTGTTACAAATCCTTACTCTTCAAAATTGCTTAATGCAGTTAAATTATCAGGCAGAACCTCAACTGGTCTTGGAATAGGTGTGTTTAATGCGCTTACAGGAAATACTTATGCTGTAATTGCTGACTCACTTAACAATCGACGTGAAGTATTGACTGATCCTTTAACAAACTACAATATTCTGGTTCTTGATCAAAACCTACCTAACAATTCCTCCGTTTACCTTATCAATACAAATGTTACACGTCCAGATGGATGGAAACAATCAAATGTTGGCGGCGGTGGTTTTAAGTTTAGCGAGAAGTCAAATACCTACCAGTTAAAATTCGATCTCAGTCTATCGACTATTAAAGCACCCAATATTAATAGTGAGAGCAACTCTGGTTACTCAAAACCAGGTTTATTCTATAATATTGAATTCCAAAAAACCAAGGGAAAATTCCGTTTCAGTGTTTACCAACTAGCTATGGATAATAAATACAATCGGAATGACTTGGGCGTAAATATGACGAACGATTGGATTGACAGAGGATTAACGCTAGGGTATAATATTTTTCAGCCATTTGGTCATTTTAGATATTTCTATCAAAGTATTAATTTTTTTAGAGAAGAGAAGATTTCAACCAAGGAGAATATAAATTCAGTACTCACATACAGATATAACACAACACTCACGAATTATCTCAGTATTTGGGGATCTTTAGGTTATTCACCATTTGATAGATATGATTATTATGAACCCCGTTCATACGGCAGATATTGGATAACTCCAGGATATTTTGCCGGCTCTTTCAGTTTCTCCAGTGACTATCGTAAACTTTTTGCACTGGATGGTGATCTTGAGATAAGCAAAGATTTTGAAGAAACAATATGGAGTTACTATAATTTGAAACCTATTATCCGTTTGAGTGATAAGCTTAAACTATCTCCTGCCATAAGTTTCCAATGGGGGAAAGATGATAAGGGTTTCACTACCAAATTCATGGATACACTTGTAAGTTCTGCACCACTTGTAATTTTCGGTAATAGGAATATTCAAACAATCACGAACTCCATTTCTGGCGAATACATGTTCAATAATAAAATATCTCTCAGCCTGTGGCTGCGGCATTACTGGCAGAAGGGCGAATATACTGACTATTTCCTTTTAGATCATGATGGTCGCTTGAATGGTGATCTGAATTTTTCAGGTAATCATGATTACAACTACAATTCTTTCAATATAGATCTTGTTTTTGGATGGGAGTTCTCACCAGGTAGTTTGATTAATGTTGTCTGGAAGAACGCTATACAAAACGAGGAGAATCAATATGTAGTTAGTTACTTTAAAAACTTCGATCGAATGATCAGTTCGCCTCAGATTAATAACCTTAGTTTAAAAATTCTTTACTACATAGATTATCAGATGTTAAAGAAAAAGCAGAAATCCTAAATTAATATTCACTGCACTAAATATGGAATAGCGTACTCTTAATTTATTTATATCATAAAACCCAACTTTACTTTACAGGTTTTAGTTGCGTGTTATCTCACTAGACCAATCCGGCAAACCCCATAAATGCCATTGAGAGTAAACCGGCAATGATGAGTGTAAGAGGGAAACCCTTCATACCCTTTGGCATATCAAGAAGTTCCAGTTGTTCCCTTATTCCTGCCATTAGTATCAAGGCAAAGGTAAATCCTACCGCAGTTGCACTTGAATAAACAACACTCTCCACTAAAGAGTATTCTTTTTGAATTGCCAGGATAGCAATACCTAATACTGCACAATTTGTTGTTATCAATGGGAGATAGATACCTAAAGCCTGATACAATGAAGGAGCCGATTTCTTGAGGATTATTTCGACCACTTGTACCAAAAATGCAATAACTAAAATAAATGTAATAGTCTGCATGAATTCCACTTTTAGTGGCACAAGCATATAATTCTGAATAAGATAGGTCACAAGGTTGGCCAATGCCATTACAAACACAACGGCAGCTCCCATTCCCAATGAAGTGGATACTTTACCCGAGACGCCAAGAAAAGGACATATTCCGAGAAACTGAGCAAGTACAACATTGTTTACCAGCAGAGCTAAGATGATTATATTTACGTATTCCATTGTATGCCGATATTATTAAAAAAAATAGTTAAACACATTTATTTAGGTGCAGATTAGCTACTGTACCTAGCTTTCAGTCTATTCATAATTGCAATCAAATATCCATAAGTTATGAAAGCACCTGGTGGAAGAATAAATAATAACATAGTTGAAACATTGTCTCCAACGAGTTTTATGTCAAAGATAGAACCGTTTCCAAGTAATTCTCTTATACTGGCCAGAAGTGTGATAGCAAGAGTAAATCCTATACCCATACCAAGGCCATCGAGAATAGCCGGCAACACTTTATTTTTTTGGGCAAATGCTTCGGCCCTGCCAAGAATTATACAGTTTACTACAATAAGAGGGATGAAAATCCCTAAAGTATTGTATAAATCAGGAGTAAAAGCCTTCATAACAAGATCAACTACCGTGACAAACGATGCTATGATCAGAATGAAAGCTGCTATTCTTACTTTATCAGGAATCAAGTTCTTTAATAATGCAATTAAAAGGTTGGAACAAACTAGAACAAATGTCGTAGCTGCACCCATTCCAATTCCGTTAATAGCAGCAGTGGTAACAGCTAGTGTCGGACATGCACCCAATACCAAGACAAATGTAGGGTTACTTCGGATTAATCCCTCTGTAAAGAATTTCATGTTTTTCATTTCTGTTCTCCTTTACCTTCTTTACTATCCGCTTTAATGATTATATCAGATGATGGAACCAATTCCCTATCACCGGTGTTAGTTTTAAATACTTCTTTCGGCATATTCAAATAATTCATAACAAAGGCATTATATGCTTTCTGAATACCATCACAATATGCTCGTGAAGAGATTGTTGCAGCAGAAATTGCATCAATTGTTCCTCCATCTTTCTTTACACCTAGAAGTTGATCCTTTAAATTACCAATATTGATATTTTTGAACTGATCACTGAATTTTGGTTGCATAATATTATTACCTAACCCTGGTGTTTCCTTCTGTTGAAGAACAACTGTTCTGTTAACAGTTCCATCAGGTAGAAAGCCAACCATTAGATCAAATCGACCGCTATATCCTTTATCAGTAAATGTCTTGGCAGCATAGCCCACAATTTTACCCCCCATAGTGGCTTTATAAAAAGAAAGTCCTTCAATATCTATCAGTGTTGAAACCGGATCGTTATCAAATGGGGGAAGAACATCTTTAATTGCATTTACTTCTTTGGCTTTTGTCGCTTCGGCAATTGGTCCTTTAGTAATATTATAAACAAATCCTAAAGCTGTCGCCATTACAAATGATATAACGAAAAGCGATAAGACCATATTCATGAGCGATGATTCAAGCTTTGCCATAATCTAATCTTTTTTAGCTACCTTAATAGTTGACTGTATTGGAACAGAGCCAAATCGATTTGGCTTGAACCCCCTATTTATCAATGGAGTACATGCATTCATAATCAAGATTGCAAAAGACACCCCTTCAGGATAAGCGCCCCAATTACGAATTGTAATAGTAAGCAGACCAGCTCCTATTCCAAATAATATTTGTCCTTTAGCTGACATTGGAGAAGTTACCATATCTGTTGCCATAAAAAATACACCTAGAATCATTCCACCTGCTAACATACTTATTACTGGGTCAAGATATGATTCAGGATCAATTATCCAAAGTACTGCAGAAAAAAGGAAAGCTGAACATAAATATGCAACGGGAATATGCCATGTTATGATTTTTCGCATAAACATATAAAAAGCCCCAAGCAACAAAGCTATTGCAGAAACTTCTCCTAAGGAACCTCCCTGTGCACCGGTCAAATCATTGTAATAACCTGGAAATCCACTTGTAGCAATAATTTCACTTACTGTTTTCCCTTCCATCAATCCTTCCTTTAACATACCGAGAGTAGTTGGACCAGATATTGCATCTACTATCTCACTTCCAAATAATGGTGAAGGGGATGGCCAGGTAGTCATTTGTACTGGAAATGATATCAGTAGGAAAACTCTCCCTATAAGTGCAGGATTGAATGGATTTTTACCCAATCCGCCAAACGACATCTTAGCTATAGCTATTGAAACCAGAGCACCAATAATTATGATGAGTGAAGGCAAGTTGGATGGGACATTAAAGGCTAACAGAACTCCAGTTACCAGGGCAGAACCATCAGTTATAGTAGTTGGGCCTTTCAACAAATACTTTTGTATAAGCCACTCAAATAATAAACATGATATAATGGATATAAAAATTACCCGCACTGAATCCAGTCCGAAAAAATAAACAGATACTAAAATTGCAGGAATCATAGCAATTACAACTCCATACATAATAGACTTGACATCCTGATGACCATGTACGTGAGGCGATCCCGATACGGTTAATATACTCATACTAATTTTTTATTCTGTTTCTTATTATTGTGCCAACTTTAGCTTTACCCAATCTCATATAATCAAGAAGTGGCCGACCTGAAGGACAAGTATATTGACAGGAACCACATTCCATACAATCCATTATATAAGCCTTTTCGGCTTCATCATACTTCTCTGCCGCCGTTAGTTGTGCAAGTAAAACCGGTTGCAAGCCTATTGGACAAACTGTTATGCAACGAGTACATCTAATACAGTTATGAATATTAACACGGTGACTATATTTTTCAGGAACTATGATAATTCCTGAAGTCCCCTTGACTACAGGGACTTCAAGTGAAGTAAGCGCCTTTCCCATCATAGGTCCACCACTGATGACCTTTCCCGTATCTGTTGGAAGTCCACCCGCTTGCTCTATAAGATAGTCTATTGAGGAACCTATTCTCACAATGAAATTGCCAGGATTACTCAAAGATTTGCCTGTTACTGTGACTACTCTTTCAAACAACGGCTTGTTCTTCTGCACAGCTTCATATACGGAGAATGCAGTTCCTACATTGTTAACGATACAACCGGTCTCAATTGGCAACTTACCTGAAGGCACCTCTCTACCAGTTATTGCCTTGATTAGTTGTTTCTCCCCACCTTGTGGGTACTTAACCTTTAATGGTATTACACGAATATTTTCGTATTTTTCAGTTAAACCCTTCAAGAGTGCGATTGCATCAGGTTTATTATTTTCGATGCCTATGAATGCTTTTTCAACATTTAATGCAATCATCAATATGCGTATTCCAATTATTATCTCTTCGGCTTTCTCGAGCATTAAACGATGATCAGCTGTCAGGAACGGTTCACATTCAACCCCATTAATAATAAGGATTTCAGCTTTCTTGTCAGATGGCACCATCAATTTCACATGCGTTGGAAAGGTGGCTCCACCCAATCCTACAACTCCAAATTCCTTTATTTTATCAATGATCTGCTCTCTTGAATAAGGAATATCTGTTATTACATCAGGTGATCTATCAATAGATTCAACCCAATCATCACCCTCAACTTCAATAATAAGTGCCGGCTTCCTATATCCTGATGCATCAGTTATTTCATCAATTTTTACAACTTTTCCTGAAACTGAAGAATGGATATTTGATGAAATAAATGATTCCCCCTTTGCAATCAATTGTCCGGTCCTCACTGTTGCGCCCTTGTCAATCAAAGGTTTTGATGGCGCACCTAAACTCTGTGAAAGCGGTATACTCACCTTTGTTGGTAGCGGGAGACTTTTAATTGATTTATCGGCAGTGATTTTATTCTCATTGGGATGAACACCCCCTAATTTAAAAGTCTTCAATTAAAATTCCTCCGATATTAAGTATTACTGACAGCTAAATTATAGTATATGGATCACATTGTTTTTACTGGCTCTGAAAGCTCTTCAGCATCTGATTTTTGCTTTCTTGCCGGAAAGTTTAATTCCATTATTGCAGATGTTGGACATACCGCAACACATTTGCGACAAAGCGTACACTTTAAGGGATCAATGTAAGCCAGGTTGTTAACTAAGGTAATTGCTTCAAAAGCACATTCTTTGACACATTTACCACATCCAATACAGGCAGTGATACAATTCTTTCTTGCAATTGCCCCCTTATCTTTACTTATGCATGATACATATATACGCCTATCCTTTTTCCCTTTCGGCCTTAATTCGATAATTGATCGGGGACATGCTTTTACACATGCACCACATGCTACACATTTCTCATCAGATACAACGGGTAGTCCTGTAGATTTATCGATGATAATGGCATCAAACAAGCAGGCACGAACGCAATCACCTTCACCCAAGCACCCATAAGGACATCCCGATTCACCGGCTGACAGGTAATGTGCAAAGGCACATGATTCAGCTCCTTCATATTTTACACGTGATGGTGCATTGAGTGTACTTCCCTGACATCTAACTACAGCGATTTGTGGTTCAGCCTCTACTGCATTAAGACCCAAAAACGTACTAATTTGTTTCATTACATCATTTCCACCTACTGGGCATTTCTGTACGCTTAAATCCTTTGATTTTACTATTGCTTCAGCTAATGCACGGCATCCAGCAAAACCACATCCTCCACAATTTGCACCTGGCAGCATATCATTTATGATGTCAATATTGGGGTCTTCAATTACCTTGAATTTCTGTGCAATATAGTAGAGTATCACGGCTGCAGTAACACCAAGAATACACAGAGCAATGATTGCGAATAGAATAGTCTGGCTCACTAAACTCAGTTTTTAAATGCTTAAAAAATCTTAAGCAACACAAAAATATAACTATTCAGGAAAATTTTCAATTTTTTCACTAAAAATAACACATGTAACTAATTGAATATCAAACATGTGTTCAAAAGGCCTAAAATAATGAAATATAGTATTTTACCTTTCCAATTGTTTGTTTTGCGGTATCACTTACCAACATTTTATAAAATATTTTTTTTGAATCGGCGGTATCTCTATTGCCATGACGTCAAAAAAAACATTTGAGATAACAATTTTCATGGTTAAGAGTATAATTATATACTAACTAAGGAACAAAGAGAATTAAGCAAGTGTAAATCGAAAGAGTTTCTTCATTCTATTCCTCAATAAATAGAGTATTAGATAGTATGGGAATAGTATTACCAACGATAATATTGCTGACAATGCCTCTCCAATAAAACTATTGGAAATAACAAGCGTAGTCATTAGTATAAAAAATGGAATGATATACCCCAAAACCACAGCTTTCCATCCTGATGATGAAATCATGTGAATGTTAACTCTATCACCAGGCTCGACCTTTTTATGGCCATCCTTCTCAACTTCGATGATTCTGTCACCAGAACCGAATGATGAACACACACCTTTTGAATGGCAGGCAGAACATGCGCTACTATTGTGAATAATCACTATTAATGTATTTTCTCCAATACTTTCAACTATTCCACTTTTAACTATGCAATTTATGTTATCACCCATAAAACCTACTTCTAATCAGTATTTGAATCAATTTCCCAAGTATAGCATATCCAAATATACCTGGTTGTTAACAATAACTTTAAAAAAATCAAGGAGTAGAAAGAGAAATCGGTAAAATTTTTCCATTCATCCATTTATGACCATTCAATGCAAAATCGGCAATATAATCAGCCATACTCTCACTTGTCAAAGGTGCCAGATAACCCGGGAACGCCTCACTTAGCATATCAGTCTGAACGCTTCCCAACGCCAGGCAATTAACCGATACACCCTTCTGCTTAAATTCCAAAGCGAGGCATTCAGTCAAAGTTGCCAAAGCACCTTTTGAAGAACTATACGCTGATAATCCAGGAAATTTCACACTCCCCTGATATCCTCCCATACTACTGATATTAACTATATGTGCTCCCGAATTTAATAATGGAAGTAATTGTTGGATCAAAAAAAAGGGACCTTTAAAATTAGTATTGACCACCAGGTCAAAATCATCATGTTTGATTTCACTGAAAGGCTTATTCACTAATGCTCCAGCATTATTAATAAGCACATCAACAGTTCCTGCTATTTCCTTTATCTGTAGTGACAATTTATTGTAATCGCCTGATATTAGGTCAAATGGTATAGCAGTTATTCTATTCTGTTTGTCATTGATTTCAAATAAGAGGTTGTTTAATTTAGCTTTATTTCTTGAAATAAGAACTAATCTGTTATTGGAATCCTTACTTAATTTAAGTGCTGTAGCTTTTCCAATACCACTTGATGCTCCGGTTATAATAATCGTTTTCACTTGCTTAATGATAATTTTAATTTGTACTAAAAAGGCCGACAGCTCTATTATAAATACCATGTATCCAAGCAATTGTCATACCGTAATTTGTTATAGGGACTCCCGCATCAACAGCAGCTTTAACCCGATTGACTACTTGTTTTCGTGTCAATACGCATCCGCCGCATTGTATTACAATTGCGTAGTCGGTTATATTACGTGGCACTTGGCCTAAGCCTGATACTATATCAAAATCTAGCTTCTTATCTGAATATTTTCTCAGCCAGGCAGGTATTTTATGACGTCCAATATCATCACAAGTTACATGGTGAGTGCATGATTCCAATATCAGAATGCGGTCACCATCTTTAATATCTGCCAGGTGTGGAGTTCCTTTTAGATAATTTTTAAAATCCCCTCTTTGACGTGCAAGCAAAATGCTAAAGCTAGTCAACGGAATATCATCAGGGACTTGATTACCTATCTTCCCAAAAACTTGACTATCAGTAATAGCTAATGTTGGTCTTGGTCTAGCTTTACCAATAAAATCCTTCACATCATCTTCCTTGCATATCATAACAATCCCATCATGATCAAGAATGTCTCTAATTGCTTGAACTTGCGGCAGAATCATTCTGCCTTCAGGTGCTTCATTATCAATTGGAGTAATTAAAAGCACTGCTTCTCCTGGTTTAAACAACCCTCCTACAAGAGCATTTGATGTATATGCGGTTTCTGGCATGGATGCAGCCAATGCCTTTAAAAGCTCATTATTATCAGTAACTGTTGCAGCGCTGAACTCAAGCACCTTACATGCAAATCGATTTTCAATGGCATTTTTAAAATCAAGCCGTAATTCAGCAAGGTCACTTTTATTATGTATTATCAGGAAAGGAATGTTGTAGTCGTTAAAGTTTATTATTAGCTTCTCCTCCTCCTCTCCTAGTAAATTATCTACTATAATGAGCACTGCAAGATCTATTATCTTGAGAATATCAAGTGATTTCCCAATTCTTTTATTACCAAGCTCACCGGTATCATCTATTCCAGCAGTATCTATCAGAATAGCTGGACCGATTCCGGGTATTTCCATAGATTTTTTAACAGGGTCAGTTGTGGTACCGGCTATTGGAGAAACAATTGCTGTGTCCTTTCCTGCAAGTACATTGATAATTGAACTTTTACCATTATTCCTACGACCGAAAATACCTATATGTGGTTTTACTTCTCTACCTTTTGACATTATTATTCTCTTAAATGAAAAACAACATGACCATTTAACAACTAGAATTTTGACAAGTAAAATACTCTTTAAATACAAGTCATTGTTTGAACCAATCAAAATTACAATAAAATGACAATGGGTTAATGCTTGTGGTTATTTTTGTAATACTTTTGAAGGGCTCTAATGTATTTGAAGCGAATTTAATTTAACACTATAGTAATATATGAGTGAAAAAGTTTTCAGTATTGAAACTTATAGTCCCCTTGATTTATTTGGGGTGGGCGACAGAAATCTAAATACAATAAAGAACCTCTTGCCCAAATTAAAGATTATAGCTCGTGGAGAGCATATTAAAGTAATTGGTGACAACACAGATATTGAATCATTTGAATCACTTTTCAATTTGATGATCATACATTTTGATCATTTTGGAAAGATTACAGAAGATGATATTAGGCAATTGGCTGAACCGGGTGCGGCAGACATCACTATTAAAAGTTCTCCTGATGTTCTGGTACATGGTCGTAATGGACAGGTTATTAAAGCCAGAACCGCCAATCAGATGAAAATTGTGGATTGTATAGATAGGAGCGACATGGTATTTGCTATCGGACCAGCTGGTACTGGTAAAACCTACACGGCCGTTGCATTGGCAGTTAGAGCACTTAAAAATAAAGAAGTAAAGAGAATTATTCTTACACGGCCTGCTGTTGAAGCCGGTGAAAACTTGGGCTTTTTACCGGGTGATCTCAAGGATAAGCTCGACCCTTATATGCAGCCTCTGTACGATGCTTTAAGAGATATGCTGCCCCCACAAAAATTATTAACGTATATTGAAGATGGCACGATTGAAATTGCACCACTTGCTTTCATGAGAGGTCGTACATTGGACAATGTGTTCGCTATTCTTGATGAAGCACAAAATGCTACAGGCAATCAATTGAAAATGTTCCTCACTAGGATGGGACGATCTTCCAAGTTCTTTGTAACAGGTGATGTTACACAAATTGACCTTCCTAAAAATCAGCAGTCCGGCCTTATTCATGCTACTAAAATACTTGCTAATATTCCAGGTATTGATATTGTTCAACTGGATGATTCAGATGTTATGCGTCATAAACTTGTAAGTCAGATTATTAAAGCTTATGATAGAGACTAAGCACCTAAAAAATATTAAAATCAAACTTGTTGAACTCATAACAGAAAAGATCCTGAATATGACAGGATCTTTTCTATTATGAATTCAACATCTGGATCACAATTGTGATAGAGTCTGTTTTTTTTCCACTGTTCTACTATTTGATAATTACTTTTTGATATCCGCTTTCATTATCTGCCCGGTATTTGACCACATAGACTCCGGGTTTTAGCATCGAAACATCTGTCATAATAACCATGGGCTCAGAAGAAGCAGGTCCATCATAGATATGACTTACAATACTCCCCTCCGACGAAATAAGTGCAATGTTGATATTCCTTTGTTCTTTTATCCTCAATTCAAGACGCAACCAATCATCAGTTGGGTTTGGTGTACAATATAGATTAATATTTTCTGGGGCTACTTGGAAATTTTGAGCATCAGTAACAGTTGAAGTATAGGTAACTTCCCATCCTTCGTCACTTACTGACTGGTTAGTAACAAAAATAATATATGCTTTGCCAGAAGGGATATATACATCATCAGGAAGTTGGTCACCTGAATACTCTCCAATAAGTGTTTGTGAAATCATATCATATATCTTAACCTTATCCATATCTACCTCAGTTTTGAATGAGTCAAATGACAAGGTTATCGAGGCAGCATTTTCAGGCTCAATGATGTATTTACATATACTACCATTTCGATAATCACGCGGTCCACTGCCATCAGTAAATGAACCGGCAGGTTCTGAATGATGACTTATACCGGGACAGTAATTTACAAGGTAACTGTTATAATGTGCTTTCCAACCTTTTCCCAATGCTCCTGAGGTTTGAAATTCAATGTATAAATTCCCGCTGTTTGAGGATATAGATGGGGGAAGTGATGTTCCGGTATAACTGCCAACTAATGTAGCTGAGCTATTAACACCATCAAATATATTAACGACATCACCAGCAGCCAAATCAAACTTATCAAAATAAAGAGTCAATCCAGACACAGAATCTTCAGGTGAAATAAGCCAACCACATTGTAGTCCTTCAGAGTAATTATCAACGGGACCACTGCCGTCTTCAATTGTTCCATTATGACGAGTTAAAGTCGTTACTCCGGTACAGTAATATGGATAATCATTGGTATTGGGATGGAAATTAACAATTGCACCTTGCCCCCATGTAAAGTCATTACCCCCGGGATTAAGATTTGTTAAATAAAAATATCCATTATATGAACCACTCCATCCCCAGTTAAAATGAAAATAGTCATCGCCCTGATAACCATCTAGATTGAATGCATGTCCACCTGATCCAAATCCATGGTAGTAAAGAGGCCATCCATTATCAAGGTTAGCTATAATTAACGCTTTCCAATCCGCATCATTATAATTATCCTTATATTCAATTGCTAATTCAGGAGCATAACCAAAGTAGGTTCTCAATGCATCTGCCGCATCATCGCTATATGCACCTGATCCATTTGGTGAATACATCATATCAACAGCAATACCACAATGATACTGAATCTCCGCCATCTCGTAATTACTCTCACCGTTGATATTGTCATTCATCTGATTAAAATCATAATTTGAAGCCCCATAATCAGCAAAGAGGTATCCATAGTCTGAATAATAACCGTGTGATCCGGTTCCTTGCAAAGGATAACGCCAATAATTAATTATCTGTGACATAGCGGTTGCCACACATCCCGCCCAAACACGACCACCAGGGCCGCCCGCAGCTTCAGGACATAATTCATTATAACGTGCGCCTTGATCCCATGTGCTTGTCAATAGTGGAGACACTTCACGATTATCTCTATTATATGTCATTTCAATACCATCAAGTAAACAATTCCACTCTTCTATAATTTCCCGTGTTGCAGGAATATTATTGGTTCTTAAGTCCTGGATTTGACTATAGTAAAATTGCATCCAATCGGCTATTACAGGTGGCATTTCATCAGCTATAAAATTCCCCTCGAACGAATAACCTAATATAGGTTTAGAGGCATTATCACCTGCAATAATTACAAATCCCTGATTATTTTCAAAATTAACAGCAAATGCCATCGTTCCCCCTTGCAACAATGGGGTTATCTCCTTAATACTCACTGCTCTAGATGTTAACTGTGAAGTTTGCAATGACTTCATTTTCATAAAATTAACTGCCACCTTACCGGCTAAGGCTTCGTCTATAGGAGAAGCCTTGATAATTAATGAAGAGAGGATTAAAAAGAAACCAAAAAGTAGTGTTTTTAACATAAAATTGATCATCTAAATGATTTATATACCAGTAGAAAAAAAGGGGCTCCCTTTATGAAGCCCCTAATTGCTTTTATAATGTTTTGCTAATTAACAACTAGTTTTCTAACTATCGAGCCTTTATCACCAGCGATCTTAACCAAATAAATTCCTTTTGACAAACCATTCAACTGAATAGACTTACTAACAAATCCTGATAACATCTGAGTTGGAGTGTTATATATTTCCTCACCCAACAGGTTATGAATGGATATTTTAATATTAGTAGGCTGATTAAGATTAAACTTAATGTCAGTATAGGATACTGCAGGATTTGGATAGATTGACAAATTTTCGGCTATATCTTCATTTGAAGTGTTAACGTTTGATATGTAATAATTTGCCTCGAATCCCTGGTAATTATTAAATCCGTTAGATGAGAACATCAACATGAATTGTCCTGTTGGTGATACAATTGGATCAGGAATCACATTACCGGTTAGGTCAGCCAATAATACATTTGTGGGAACAGCAAATACTTTCAAGAAGTCTTTCCCTTCTTCTAAGTCAAAGGATGTAAATGCCAAAGTTAGATCCTTTGCATAAGGACCAGGATTGATTTTCCATTTACAAACACTACTGTTGTTATAATTATAGTCACCACTACCATCTGAAATTTCACCGGTTGGCTCTGTTAATGTAGTTATACTACTAGTACAATACACAGGGAAAGTTGATGAAAATTCAGCCCTAAAGCCTTGACCTTCGTCTGAACCATCAGTTAAAAGCTTGACAAACATTCTGTTTCCCGGAGCAGTTAGAGCTGCCAGAGCAGAGCCTTGTCCATAAGTAGCAAGTAGAGTTGCATTCTCATCTGAACCAGCATATACCTTAATTGAATCACCCATTCCTAGAGCAACTTCTGAGAAATTGATGGTGATGGATGTCACTGAATCAACCGGAGAGACTAACCAGGTGCAAGCACTGTTGGCAAGATACGTGCTCAAAGGTCCACTACCATCTTCAATACTTCCTATGTGATTATCAATAATGTGATTATCACAATTGTATGGATAATTAGCAGAATTTGGAACAAAGTTACGAACCATACCTTGTTGTGAACTAAATCCACCAACATCGGTCAATGAATAGTAACCATTTCCACTGCCACTCCATCCAAAATTAAAATGATATAATTTACCAGTAGAAGTAACCTGATATCCATCACAAACAAAAGCATGTCCACCATCTGAGCTCTGACCAGAATAATACAAAGGTTTAGCTGCATCAATATGTTCAACCAGAATATTCTCCCATGCTGACAAGGTATATCCCATTTTCTGAATATATTGTGCAGTGCTTGAATAGCCGAAATAGCTCTTTATTGCAGGAGGCACATCAGCGCTGTATGCACCTGATCCATCGTTGCCATAACCCATCCTGACGGATACTCCACAATGGTATTGCAGTTCTGCAATAGCGTTTACCGCAGGTCCATTGTTTGCATTGATTGAATTGATCATTGCATCCCAATCGTAATGTGTTTCACCGAAATTTACCGATTGCGTACCGTAACCAGCCGCATAATAAGAATACTGCCCTGTTCCTACTTCCGGATAACGGTAATAATACATAATCATTGACATTGCTGTAGCCACACAACCCGCATATACATGTCCACCGGGACCTGCCGGATCTTCGGGGCAATAGGCATTGTATGGATAATCCTGATTCCACAAATTATCAGTTAATGGTTCAACATCCCTAATACCCTCAAGTAACATTCTTGGGTTACTGATAGTGGAATATTCATTCCATTTCAAGATAGTTTCATTGCTGGCCACTAAATTATTTGATCTGGCAAAATCAATCTGGTCAACATAGTCCTGTAAAAATGAGGCATAATTCTTATCGAGTTGTCCTTTAGGGAAACTTCCTTCGAGTGAAAAACCAATAATCGGTGAATAAACATCATCGGCTGAAACTATAACCCAACCTCCATTTACAATGTTGAAAATGTAAAACGAAGGTTGACCATTTGATTCACGTACCTGAAACAATTGTGGCTGAATCTCGTTTATACCAGCAGATGATCCATCACGGACTAATCTTTCATAAATAAAATTTCGAGCTACATTAACAGCAGCATCAGGCTGAACAATAGCAGCCATTATATTGCCTGTGAATAAAATGGCAATAATGAGTGAAAAAAGTAATTTTCCAATTTTCATAAGGGGTACTGATTTTGAAGGATTTTTAATAACACAGGGTCCAAAAGTATAAAAAATACTTTTAGACCTAACCTGTATTATTAAAAATGACTATATTTTTTCGCTCACAATCAGTTTAGTGACAAATATTTGTTTATCGGTAAGCAATCTTACCAAGTAAATGCCACTAGAAAGATTACTTAGTTGAAGTGACTGATTTTCAGTATTTGAGGTTAGTTCACTCTGAAATACCAATTTCCCACGACTATCTCTAACCTCTAAAATTGAATTCTGGCCAATATTTGAAATAACTACATTGACAATATCATTGGCAGGATTTGGATAAACCGAAAGTTGAGTGTTTGCTTCTTTAAGGGAGACTGCAGGGACACTGTTAACGATCTCAATGTTATCAATGAATACATTATCACCCTGCCCCTGCAATTTGTCAGAAAAACGGTTGCAAGCCTGCAAGGTAATATCGAATACACTGCCTGCATATTGCGAAAGATCGAATTGTGCTCGCCTCCAAGGATCTTCACCGGCAGTTAAAGGATTAAAGTCAATATTCCCTTCAAAATCAGCTACAGGATTTCCATTGACAAGTACCCTGAACCAAGAGTATTTCTGTCCTAGACTATATGTTTGACGTAAGTCCAATGCAAGTTTTACATTTGTGAAACCGCGTGCATCGACTCCACACAGATGAGCTTCAGCATGAAATGCCAGGTTTTCATTCCATGCTTGTTCAGGTGTTCCTCCAGTTGGGGTACCTTTCCATCCAACAGGTATTGGGTCCCCATGGAAGTGAATTCCATATGAACTGTTATTTGCAGCTCTTGAATCGATTTTCGATTGTGATCGGATAGTATCCCACAATAAAAAATATTGTGATGTACCTTCTTCCATATCAAGATAATAGGGAGGAGCTACCCCCTGCACATGCACAGCGTTTTCAAATAAACGACTACTAATTCCATTCTGGTTGGTTGCCGAGAGTGTTATGTTATATAGACCCTGACGTAAGAATTCAACTTGTGGATTTTGAGATGATGATGACGAGCCATTTACAAATTGATAGGTTGAAGGTTCAATGGCCCATGCCCAACTTGTTGGATTATATAATGAACTGTCCCATAATGTTATTGATTCCGCAATGCAGGGTAAACTGTCAGATACTATTGCAACGACATATGGAGTTGGATTCGCAACAACCTGAATATAATCAGGATATGTCACAGTATTAGCTCCGAATGAATTAGTTACGGTTAGTGTTACATCATACACTCCCTCTGTTTGATAAAGAATATTTTGGGGATTTGTATCATTTGAGATGGCTGGAGTGGCTCCTTCAAAAGTCCAGCTCCATGTGGAGGGCAGTCCTGAAGAAAGATCAGTGAAGTCGATTGCAGTTCCCGGCTGAATTACACCTACCGGTGTCTGAAAGGTCGCAGTTGGTTCAAAAGGAGTATTTAATACGGCTTGGTACGCATTTATCCTGCCACTACCCAACATGCCTATATAATTAGGATTTTGGTCTGATATATCAT
>JAEYXG010000356.1 GCA_023428585.1 Bacteroidota bacterium | reverse complement strand
TTCCCGGTGAAGGGACAACAGTTAAAATTGAAATACCTGTTAAGATCACTGAACCTTCATAGTCAATCAGTATCTTCATTATACGGGTCTAATACATTTGATTTTCAGAAACTTTTAATACATTTATATCAATAATAAAAATATTGAAATTTAATCGGGTGCTAACCTGACCAAACTGTTGAAAAATGAATAAAAAACTGTCGGTTCTGATACTTGATGATGAAACTGATTTTGCACTTGAACTACAGGAATACCTCCAATTGCGTGATTTTGAGGTCTTCACTGCAGCAACTCCCGGTGATGGATTTGCCAGTCTCCGCAGAAGGCCATATGATCTTCTGATTCTTGATGTTCGCCTGCCGGGAATGAGTGGTATTGACATTCTTAAGCAAGTCAAGAAAATGTATCCATCAATGGAGGTCATCATTATTTCAGGTCATGGTGACATAGATACGGTTATTGAGGCTCTGCGTGAAGGCGCCATAGATTATCTCCGTAAACCCTTCCGTCATATTGATATCCAGCTCGCCATTGAAAGAACCGAAAAATACCTCAGAATGTACCATCAGTTCAAGGAAATGGAGAATAGAAATTCTTTGATTTCTGCAGAACTGGAGCGCTTGATTGACCGTAATTTCATCGGTGAAAGCAATGCAATAAAACAAGTGCTTAACCTGGCAAGCACTGCTGCCAAATACAATAATACTAATGTGCTGATTACAGGCGAAAGTGGTACCGGCAAAGAGATTATTGCACGTATTATTCATTTTGCCAGTGATCAGAAACATAATCCTTTTGTTCCAGTCAATAGTAGTGCCGTAACTGACTCACTGCTTGAAAGCGAGTTCTTTGGCCATGTTAAAGGTAGTTTTACCGGCGCAGTTTCTGATAAAAAGGGTTACTTTGAAGTTGCCAATACTGGTACTCTCTTCCTTGATGAAATTGCTGACATGCCCTTTGCACTGCAAGCTAAACTCCTTAGAGCAATTGAAGAAAAGAAAATTAAGCGTGTAGGTGGAACTGATGAAATTCAGGTTGATTTCAGGATAATTTCCGCTACCAACCATAATGTAGAGCAACTTATCACTAACAAAGAGTTCCGACTTGACCTCTTCCACCGACTCAATACAATCACTATTAATATACCTCCACTGCGTGAACGCCCTGAAGATATTGAACCTCTATTACGGTACTTTGTGACTTATTTTGCTGAACGACTTAAAAAACCTGTTCCTAAGATCAATGCCCAACTGGTAGAAGCACTTACCCAATACAATTTTACAGGCAATGTTCGTGAATTGCGTAATATGATTGAGCGTGCCATGATTTTCTGCAACACCTCAACGCTAAGCACCCTCGACTTCCAGCTCCTGCCGGCCGGGAAGAATAAAAGCAATACACCTGTTGTTCTGAATCTTGAAGAACAGGAGCAAAACCTTATTCTTCATGCTCTCAATGAATGTGGCTATAACCAGATTCTAACTGCCCGGATGTTGGGTATCTCGCGTGATTCACTAATCCGTCGTATGAAAAAGTATAATATAAAGGTAGTGAAAGAACAGTCGTGATGAGCTTTTAGCCGTTGACTTCCTTTTATTGCAACCTGATTATCCTTGCGCTGTAAATTTGTTAGTATCGCATGCGCACGATAGCTTTTCCTTAATCCAATTATTGTTCTACTCCAGTCAAATACCTCGGCTTAAGGTGCTTTATAGCCTTTTCCAATGATATCACTAAATCATAAATGTGCAGTGAATTAGTCTACTATTCCTGGGCTTTCCTATTCTGACTATTCCTAATATCCAGAAATAGGAAACATCTAACCCTACAACAAAGCATTTCAATAGGCATTAACTTTAACTATTTGCCATCATGCGGTTTATTCCATTCTATTAATGGAACACTATAAGTTTCTTGCTTATACTTTTGCCTGATTTAGCGATAAAGCGTATTAGATATACTCCATTGGTATAATTATCCACTTTCAAAGGTATAGAAAGACTGTCCTTTTCTACTTTTTTTGACACTAGTTCATTTCCAAGAATGTCAAACACTTTAAACTCCTCAATATCATGTGCAACTCTTATTGTTACTATATCTCTTGCCGGATTAGGATAAATTTTAACGGAATTCGTCTCGATTTCCTTAATATTTACCGGAACAACAATTACACAATCCTCATCACTGAATCCTGATTCACAGTCATCATATAAGGCTGTCACTTTATAACAAAATTGAATTCCGGGATTGTTAAGTACAGTATCATTGTCAAGAAAGATGGTTTCAGTAGTTGCTGCTATTAACTGATTATCACGGTAAATGTTATAGCCATATACTCCACGGTTGTGGGCGTGACCATAATTACCCAAACCACCCGGCTCAACAGTTTTAGCAAGTAGTTTCCGATTAGTGCCAAATTCCACACCCCCCTGTATATTCCAATTACTGTTTATCCCCAAATTTTGCGATAAAGATTCCCATGTTGAGCCATTTAAGCTGATCATATCACCAAAACCACTTACTGCAGGACCAGCATCTACACCTGCCGAATATCCAGAGAATCCCTGATTTAACACGCTGTAACCTATCCACAATTCCTGCAATGCAGTTATGGGCACTGCTGAATTGAGAGTAAATTCATTCCACTGATAGGGCAAATAATTGATAACAGGCTGATCAACCAACAGAGTTTCGGCATTTGCACCAATCCATACTTTCAGCGTTATGGCAGTGGCCGGATCATTGATAAAAATCCTTACCGTAGATAAATTTCCACCTTTATAATAAGCCAATTGTTCCGGTGTAAATCTAATTGCCGCTATGAGATATTCTCCTGCCTGTACCGCATCATGATTAACTCCATCATCCCAATTCATCCATACCCACGGTCCCGGATCAGGATTATTAGGTGCATCCCACTCAATTTGAATATTATAATTGATGCCAGGCCATGGTTGTGAAGCCTGTAAATCAACAGGTGCAGCACATTCCCTGTATATATGTATATTATCGATCTGCCAATAAATAATATCTGATGTATTTAAACCCGTAGCAGTAAACCGTATTTTAAATAAATAGCCTTTTGCTGCATCAGTAATATCCACATGTTGCAATTCCCAATCTCTGTCTCCACTGGCAGTGACTGAGGTAATTATTTTCCATACCGATCCATCATATACTTCAACCTGTAATTTCTCATGACCTGTTGCGGCATTATCATCCAGTTTAAGATCGTAATCCAGAAATATTCGTCCATCATTAAAATCATTTCCCCTAAGCACTTCACTTGTCAATGAGAAGGTATAATTTGTTTGAGATGGTATATTGCTGAATTCAGCACATGGTGCCGAATTACCTGATTGTCCGGCAATCATCCAGTTTGTACCCTCAACTATCCATTGATTGGTTTGAAATAAGCCGGTTGTAAAATTTTCAATGAATGGTAGCAGACAAATATTCCCGGTTAAATCTATAACTACAGGGCCCTCCCAGTCTGATTCGCCGGTTTCACCCGGATATCCATAATATGTAAGATCATATACTGCCGATACCCAATAGGTTAGTATATCCCAGGATACTTCCAGGTCATAATATTCAACTGCAGGTTCATCCACATATCCTATCAATAGGCTATCCTTATAGATATTATAGCCGAGCAATCCTTCTGGTATGCTATCAGAAGCACTGTAATCAGAGGGCACTGCCCATGTAAGATGGATATAGTCAGTTTGATCAGGATTTATCCCTTCCAGATTGGTTGGCGGTATCAGTGTTAGTGAGTCTTGCGAATATGCTGAAAATACAAGGATGAAAATTGCTGAAAATAAGGTTATTATTCGTTTCATTTTGAAGACTATGTTGGTTTACGCATATTATTAAGACAAATAAACCGCTATTTACCCTAACTTAAAGAGCAGAAACCTTTAATATTTAATCGTTTTTCATAAAAACCAACCCCCGGGAAGGTGTCAATCATGATAATAAACCAATGTTGTTCGAATAATATTAGCCGGTTGTCTTCCAACCTAATTGATCTTCAAAGTATCATATTGAATATTTAGCATATCTGAGACATGGGCCCTGCTTATCTCTATCATCATATTTTAATCCACCCTTTAACCATCCGGTTAATTCAGGGTATTGTCAAAATCCATTGCTACCTCCATTGTGTAAGCTCCCAAATAACTCTTAGGCCAATTCTTTTTCTTGTTATAAGAAACCCACAACGCTCTAGCTTATATACTTGATTGATTATTTATCCGCTTAGGGTAGGAGAATGACGTGTATTGCAATCCAATATTCAATTAATCGAGTCCGTAATGTTTACTAAGAATTCCTGCAAACCACTTTCCGGGTAGAATGCGCTTTAACAATACGGCAAGTCTCTGTTGAAATGAAGCAATTATGTAGCGGTTGGCCGGGTGTTTTTTCTCAAGTATCTTGTAAACTCTATGGGCCAGAACTTCCGGATGCCAACCATTGTTCTCATCATTCTCAATTATCTTCAACGATTTACTGAACTGCATCTTGTAGAATTCGTTATTGTTGTCGGCAAAGACATTTTTTCTGTTTTTGGTATTGTTAGTGTGAAAATCACCCGGATTTATAACAATCACCTTGATATTGAATTGTTTAATTTCCATACGAAGGGCTTCACTGAAACCTTCAATGGCAAACTTGCAGGCAGAATAATATCCCTGGAAAGGCAGTCCCATTAATCCGCCAATGGAACTGATATTTACAATGGTTCCTCCACCCTGTTGGCGCATTATTGGCAATACAGCCTTAACAGTATATACCGCACCCATAAAGTTTGTATCCATCTGGGCCACCACGTTTTCAAGTGGTGTAATTTCAATGGCACCTCCGGTATGCATTCCTGCGTTGTTTATCAAGACATCAATTCGACCTTCCTGCTCCAGAACCTCATTTATGCATTTTTCAACCTGTAATTGATCTCTAACATCCATCTGAAGCATCTTAACCTTTGGGTGGTGTTCACATTCCTTTCTATAAGTGCCATAAACCGTATACCCTTTCCCGGCTAAGTAGGATGAGGTATGTTTCCCAAATCCTGATGATATTCCCGTTATAAATACAACCTTGTTCATTCTATATTTTAGTGTGGTCTGATCGTGGAGAGTAATTATTGAAAATTCAGGAGTTTATTGAAGTACACCGGCCTGCTTCCCAACCTTTTTAATTTTCTCCAATGCTATTTCAACCTGCTCAAAAGTATGAGTAGCCATCAGGGAAAAACGAATAAGACTATCTTCCTTTTTGACCGCAGGAGATACAATAGGATTAACAAAAATGCTTTCTTCCAACAACATTTTGGTCATCTGAAGTGCCTTGACATCATCATGAATAAAGAGTGGTATGATTGGTGATTCAGAAGCTCCCGTATTAAAGCCCATGGCTTTAAAGCCATACAATGCCATATTGGTAACATCCCACAAATGCTCAATGCGCTCAGGTTCACTTTCCATAATATCCAATGCCGCCAGTACGCTTGCAGCTGAGGCAGGCGTCATGCTTGCACTGAAAATAAGTGCCCTTGAATTATGCTTCAGATAATTCATTGTCTCCTTGTTTCCGGCAATGAAACCTCCCAATGATGCCAATGATTTGGAGAAAGTACCCATTATAAGGTCAACTCTGTCAGTCAAATTGAAGTATGAAGCAGTTCCTGATCCATTCTCTCCAACAACTCCAATTGAATGGGCATCATCCAACATAACTGAAGCATCATATTTTTCTGCCAGCATGACAACCTCAGGCAAATTGACTATATCACCTTCCATTGAAAAGATCCCATCAGATACTATCAGCTTCAGTTTATCAGGCTCACAGAGTTTAAGCTTTGATTCAAGTGAATCCATGTCATTGTGGGCGTATTTAAGCACTTTTGAGAATGAAAGCCTGCTCCCGTCAATAATGGAAGCATGGTCCAATTCATCAAGTATGAGGTAGTCATTATGACCTGTCAGTGTAGATACTGCACCCAGATTAACCTGAAATCCAGTGCTATAGCAAATTGCCTCTTCCTTATTAACAAATCCCGCCAGACGTTCTTCCAACTCTATATGGATATCAAGGGTCCCATTTAAGAATCTCGATCCGGCGCATCCGGTACCATATTTATCTATCGCCCTTTTTGCTGCTTCTTTAATCTTGGGGTGATTCGTCAAACCAAGATAACTGTTTGAACCAAACATCAGTACCTTTTTACCATCAATCATAACAACGGTATCTTGTTCTGATTGTATTTGCCTGAAATAGGGATATATACCCGCTTTCATTACTAACTGTGGCGTATCATAAAGTGCCAGTTTTGCGTTCAAACTTTTCATATCCTGATTGATATAACAAACATTGATACTCAAGCCCTTAACACTGATTCGCATGGCCGATTGTGATACCGATCAATGGGTTTCAATGTATATTAATTATAAAGATAGGGTTTTTTTATGATATTTCAACCTCCCCGGTTACATTGATTGCATCAATGAAATCCATATCGTGCTATACTACCATCAAGGGGTCATAATAGTCATTGATAGCCGCTTTAAGTATTTCCATACTTCTCATGTCCGGGTTATTGGTGGGTTCATCCAGTATGAATAGGTCAGGCGACTGGTTGCTTATCATTAGTGAGCATATCATCAACCACATTTTTTCACTTCCGTACAGTATAATGCATGGTTTGCCCCGGGTGTCCTGATCGAAAAGGAATCTGTTAAGTCTGAGCTTTATTTCATGCTCAGGCAAACGGCTATAGTTAAAATGTTCTGCTTGTTCTAGAAGATACGCGCCACTCCCTCCTTTTTATGTTTTCCTTTTCCTCTATTATCCAATTGTTGCTATCATTCCATAGTATCACGTTCTGCCTTCTTTGCCTTATGAAGTTTCTTCTTTTTTTCTTCAAGGTCCTCATGTAATGCCTTGTCGGCCAGTTCGCACTGTTCCATATAAAAGCTATAGTTTCCACCATACCCGTTGATGCCTTGTTTTTCAAGTTCATAAACTGAACCTACCAGGTCAAGAAGAATCTTGTATTGACTAACTACCATTATTGTGGCAGGAGCGAATCAATCTTTGGCATTGATCCAACCCGTTAACGCTACACCATACGCAACTCAAAAAGCGGCAGTGAATCAATACTGAACCGCAACCTGATTGTTATAGGCTGCTTACTTATCAACATTATATTGAATCTGATTGAGATTGAAAATACCATAACAGAATTCACCTTCAGGCTTTACCCAAATTGCTTCAGCTTTTGCCGGCAGATGAAATCCATTAAAAAAGCCGTACTCCTTAACGGGAGTCCTCCATGGGTAGTTTCTGTATACTTTACCATCGGCTGTTTCATACCTGTCATTGCTGATGAAGTCAATCAACTTCCCTTCTTCGTCAAATGTGAGAACAGCACTTATTTTAACAGAGCCATTGGTGAAAAATGCCTTTACCCTGAATTGATCCATCACCTCCCATTCAATGTTAGAATCAACCAGACTGGCAGGCGCCATGAAGCACATATCATTAAACACTGTTACTGTTTCGCCTTTATCCATTTCATTTCCACGGGCATCTGCTATTTTAAATAAGCCTGCAATCTTGATAATCATCACCGCCGTAACTTCTTTATAAAGATGTAAGCCTATGGCAGGGACTCCCATCTTTTTGGCCTTGATGTAGAATGCACGGAAAGGCTTATCAAATGCATTATATTGCTCAGAGGCAAAGTTCATATAGTGCAAATCAAGAGGATTCGACTTGATCTGACCAGTGGCTTTTACCATAACACTCTTAACTTTAGGCTTTCCTATGACACCAACAAACTTAAGATACTTCTGAACCTGGATGGGTAATTTTTGTATGTCGATTTCTGTAAGGATATCGTCAGGATTCACTTTCAAATTATGAAGTGCCGACTTGACTTCTTTCCTAAAAGTAGATTTCATTACTGTTACACGATTAAATATTACTGATCAGGACAACGTATTTACCGGGCGCTAAGATATCAAAGCTGAAATTGCACATTCGAATACCTTGCGGAGTTCTAACAACAAACTGCATGGAACAATTCACCGGCAGAGTATAATGATATACAGAGTAGTTCTTATTCTCTTTTACTAATTCTCCTGATGAAACAGTAATTTCCAATTCATCCGGAATATTCCTGATCATTGCTGATTCAAATGATATGGTTACCTGATTCTCAAAACCCTCTGCCTTATTGATTGAGTAATGCTCTATTCCGCTTATATTCGTAATCCTGTAAAATTCATCCGGTTTTGAGATACCGGCATATTCACCATTTGACCAATAGCCTTTCAGAATCTGTTCCTTCCCATCAATGTAATAGGTAAATTTGCCAAGACCATGTTTTACCCCATGGCTGAATGCGCCCTTATAGATGTTCCCATTTTTATAGGTATACTCCCCTTTCCCATCTGGAAGTCCATTTTTAAACATTCCTGCATAAGTATCATTCCCTTTTGCCAGTCCCTTTCCTTCAGCATAACCATCCTTGCAATTTCCAAAATACTCTCCTGAAATTTCAGGCAACAGAACTA
>JAEYXG010000243.1 GCA_023428585.1 Bacteroidota bacterium | reverse complement strand
AGATTGAAGATTTTGATAATGAAGAAATACTACAAAAAATAAAGAATAACGTGTGGTAACAAAGGTTAAACGCTAACGGGTGCATGGTTGAAAGGAGAAAGATTGTATATTTATTAAAATTCTGCTGACCGTAAAGTGATTTTTTCAAAACTGCCCGCCAGCGTTTAGCCTCATCCGTTATGAAGCATTAATAATAACAAATCAGAATGAGGCAACCTTTAATTGATAGGTTCCGAGGACTGTAATCAACAAATAGTACTGCATATTTGGATAAGCATGGAAAACTCAAATATTAAAATATATCTTCTCGAAGATGGCAGGGCCGAAATCATTGTCCACCTTGACAAAGAAACGGTTTGGCTAAGTTTGAGTCAAATGTCTGAACTGTTTGAACGTGACAAGTCGGTAATATCCAGGCACATAAACAACATTTTTAAAGAGAATGAATTAACAAGGTCCTCAGTTGTTGCAAAAAATGCAACAACTGCATCAGATGGTAAAACCTATCAGATAGAATACTTTAATTTGGATGTGATAATATCAGTCGGATACAGAATCAAGTCAAAACGAGGAACACAATTTAGAATTTGGGCAAATCAAATTATCAAGGATTATATCGTCAGGGGATATACTCTGAATCAGAAAAGACTGGAACAAAAAAGTGAGCAGTTTAAGGAATTAAAAGAATCAATTAAAATATTAAGTACTGTTATAAACTATAAGCCATTAGATACTGATGAAAGTGTTGGATTGCTAAAAATAATTTCAGAATATGCTTATGCTTTGGATATCCTGGATCAGTATGATTATCAAAGTCTTCAAATTAGTGATACTTCTGGAAAGGAAATATATCAGCTGACTTATGATGAAGCAATTAATCAGATAAATTTGGCGATGAGGGTACATGGGAATAGTCCATTGTTCGGACGTGAGAAGGATGCATCTTTTAAGAGTTCAATTTCAACAATTTATCAAACATTTGATGGTATTGATCTATACCCTAGCATTGAAGAGAAGGCTGCCAATCTTCTTTACTTAATAACCAAGAATCATTCATTCTCAGATGGGAATAAGCGCATAGCTGCATTCCTGTTTTTGTACTTTCTTGAAAAGAATGGTGTTTTGTACGATAAAAACCAGAACAAAAGGATTGCTGATAATACTCTTGTCGCATTGACTCTTATGATAGCTGTGAGCAAGCCAGAGGAAAAGGACATAATGACCAAAGTGATAGTTAACCTAATAAACAGAAAAAACTAACACTTCATAACAAGCCTGTAAACCTTATGATACCAGCTTTGTGCCTGAAGCCATTGAAAGTGCTCAGCACAAGGTTTACAGCCAAAACGTTAGTGGTCAAAAATAGCGCATTCAAATTACCGCACCATTCAGCATATTCAGGCATTCTGATAAATAAACATTTTAGCAATATAATTCATTAAATTATGTTGGAGATTTAGTCAAAAATATTCGTAACTTTTACCGTTGAAATCTTTTTTGCTTCAGCAATGCTCCTTCCCCCCGGATTCTAAAATGATTACTCTATTTTTGTGCAATTATTATTGAGAGAAATCAAATGGTTCAGACAATAGGTGCGTTCAGTATATACGATCATCCGGGAACACCGATCATTGATGTCCGTTCACCGGCCGAGTATCTTACCGGACACATCCCTGATGCTGTAAATCTGCCATTGTTTGATGATGAAGAGCGGGCTATTGTCGGGACACGCTATAACCAAGGGGGGAAGGATGCAGGTTTTTTATTGGGACTTGAGATTGCCGGTCCAAAGCTTGCCGGTTATGTCAAGAAACTGAACAGTTTGTTCCCTGTGCATAGTCCGCTGATACTCTATTGCTGGAGAGGCGGCTTGCGCAGCAATGCCATGGCCTGGCTTTTTGATAAGGCCGGGCATGATGTTAGGGTAATTCATGCAGGCTACAAGGGTTTCAGAAGTTTTATCAGGGAACAGATCACCTATGCCTGGCAATACCGCATTATTGGAGGTATGACAGGCTCAGGCAAAACGGATACATTAAGGTATTTGAGTGAGATGGGTGAACAGGTTGTTGACCTTGAGGCACTTGCCTGTCATAAGGGTTCGGTTTTCGGTCACCTGGGTCAGGAGGAACAGCCTACTAATGAGAATTTTGAAAATGAACTATGGGAGAAGCTGCGTCATCTTGATCCAATGAAACCCGTTTACCTTGAAGATGAAAGCCGCTCCATTGGCAAGGTTAGCCTGCCTGATTCATTATATATAAGAATGCAGCTCAGCCCGATGTACCTGCTTGAAGTGGTACCTGACATCCGGGTAAAACGAATTGTAGAAGAGTATGGATGCCATACCACGGAGGAGTTGTTGGAGAATATTCGGAAGTTGGCCAAATATATGGGTGGCGATATTCACAAGGTAGTCATTGAAGCAGTGCAGGATGGAGATCTGACAAAAGCGGCCGGATTACTATTGCATTATTATGACAGGAAGTATTCTGAATCGATCATGCGCGCCAACGACCGGTATATTATACCGATAGAAGGTTGCACCGGCGACTGTAGGCATAATGCCGAACTGCTCCTTGAAAAAATGAGCACCACCAATGCATAGGATCTGCAACCGGGATTTGAATGAAAAGGATTGAAATGAATAATACCGTAGCACACAAGGTCAAATGATGAAGCCAATATACCTGGATTACAATGCCACAACCCCCATTGACAGGGAAGTGGCTGATGAAATGCTGCCATACATAACTGAATTCTTTGGCAATCCGTCAAGTGCCCACAGTTATGGCATCAAGGCACGCCAGGCCATTGAAAGGGCGCGTGAACAAACAGCAGCCATGCTCAACTGCCGGCCTTATGAAGTACTATTTACCGGAGGAGGTACCGAATCAAATAATATGGCCATAAAGGGTGCTGCATACGCCAACCGGGAAAAGGGTCGGCATATCATCATATCGGCAGTGGAACACCCTGCAGTTGCAGAGGTTGCACACTATTTGAAGGACAATGGCTTTGATGTATCGGTGGCGGGAGTTGACAACTACGGACTGGTTGACCCACAGGCCGTTGAATCACTCATCAGGCCAGGAACCATCCTTATTTCGGTAATGCATGCCAACAATGAGGTGGGAACCATTCAACCGGTAAGGGAAATAGCCGCAATAGCGCATAGGCATGGCATAGCAATGCATACGGATGCAG
>JAEYXG010000192.1 GCA_023428585.1 Bacteroidota bacterium | reverse complement strand
TCAAGGAGTGTAATAAAAGCATCATGCTTCTCAGCAGTGGCACCGGTTAGCGGATGAAACCAATGAGAAAAATGTGTGGCCCCTTTTGATATCGCCCATGATTTCATACCTGAAGCAATCTGATCAGCAATTCGACGTTCAATCTTAACACCTTGTTCAACAGCAGCCTGAACAGCCTTAAAGGCTTCCCGCGACAAAAAGTCGCTCATAGCTGCCTTATTGAAGGTTAGTTCTCCGAAATATGCTGATGGACGGTTTGGTATAGAAGGTAATTGCCTTTTTGGGCGTTGCATTGACATCTGCAATGCGTTAAAACGAATGTTTGACATCTGTAGGATGGTTGAATATTCTTAAGTTCTCAAAACAATTATATATAGGTAAATGTTTCAAAAATAACCTTATCAGAGATTGGTTTTATACAAATCTATTCCTTGAGAGATATCGCAAAAGACAAAAGATCTGGATAACAGAAGTTGGTCAATTGAGTCCATTCTCTTGATTTTTTAGGCTCTCCTATAAAAACTGTCTGCATTCCAAGACGTTTGCCAAAACGCATATCGCTTAGGGAGTCTCCTACCATAACTGATTTCCGGAATGATATCCTCCTGAAGTCCTTTTTTGCCAAAATTCCCATTCCTACAGAAGGCTTCCTGGTGAAGTGACGTTCAGACTGCAAATGCGGAGAAACATATATATTATCAATTCTTCCACCGGTTTTACTAACTTCTGAGATGAGATGATTATGAATTCTTTCCAACTCGGTTGATGACATCAATCCCTTACCGATACCTTGCTGGTTAGTCACAACTATAATTTGGTCAAATAACTTTGCAAAAATCACTAAAGCCTCCAAACACCCGGCAGTAAATCTGAATTGATCAATTGATTTAACGTAGTCACCAGGCAGGCGTTCATTTATTACGCCATCCCTATCAAGGAATAAGGTCCAGGTTTTATCAATCCTTAAAGTCATTGAATTCTGCTTGTGCTCGTTTATAATCTTCAGGAATACCAATATCAATGAAATAGTCGTTAAAAACCTGACCCAGGAAATCACCGGACTGCACATTTTTCTGCATCCAGTCGTTCTCAAATGAGAACTTTTCAGGATGGTTGAAACTCTTAAAGTACTTGGTTTTAATAATATAGATGCCTCCATTTATCAAACCGGGCGTCCTTTGTGATGACTTCTCTTTGAAAGATGTAATGATACCTGATTCAGTCATTTCAACCTGTCCGTATCTTGAGGCATCATCAACATTGCGTAAGGCAATTGTCATTTCGGCCAGTTTCTCTACATGGACTTCGAAAAAACGTTGCAAGTCAATACGAAACATGGTATCACCGTTCATCACAATAAAATAGGGGGTAGTGACTTTCTTGGCTGCCAACTTGATAGCACCGCCTGTGCCGAGAGGCTCTTTTTCAATCGCATATTCAATGTCAATAGCCCGGTAGCTATCTTTAAAATAGTCCTCAATTGATTTACTAAGATAACCTGTAGAGAGAATAACTTTTTGAAAGCCGGCTTTCGAGATATAATTGAGAAGATATTCCAGAAAAGGTTTCCCGTTAACCGAAGCCATAGCTTTTGGGCGATCGTTTACCTGCTCTTTTAAACGGCTGCCAAAACCACCGGCAAGGATAATTATATCGGGGAAATGCATAAACATCAGCTTCTGGGGAATATTGAGCTTTCAACAATCTCGCAAATGATATGACCAATGGTAATATGAGCTTCCTGAATACGCGGTGTATCAGATGATGGTACATTTATCAGAATATCACAGGAATCCTTCATTAAACCTCCGGTAATTCCGGTGAAACCTACTATGGTCATTCCAATGCGATGAGCTTCGGCAATTGCCCTGAGAATATTCTTTGAATTTCCTGAAGTTGACAATGCAACCAGGATATCACCTTTCATCCCTTTGCCTTTAATGAGCCGGGCGTATATCTCATCGAAGGAATAGTCGTTTCCAACAGCAGTAAGATAGCTGGTATTAACATGCAAGGCTTCAGCATCAAGGGGAGGACGATCATAATAAAACCGGCCGGAAAACTCAGCTGCCAGATGTTGGGCGTCAGCAGCACTGCCGCCATTACCACAAAAATAAACTCGATTGCCCCTTATAAATGCTTCAATAATTTCACTGGCTGAATTGCTGATCTTTTCAATTAGCTCATCATTCTCTATAATTTCGTGTTTAACAGATATGGAGGATTTGAGAACGTCCCTTACTTTATTGTTCATTATTTTATTATTTGGAGCACAAAGTTAAGAAATATACCAAAAGATAGACCTTAATTGGGTTTGATAAGATGATGGCGATAACTTTATGAAGACCTAATGCATTACTTTCCCGAAAAATTACTTTTTCTGCATTTGGCTTTATTAGAAAAGGGGATAATTTCATGCTTATACTTCATTTAACAAGCCTGATATCTTTATTAGATTTGAGAGACGATGACAAAAATATTATAGTTCATGAAAGTAGATATGGAAGTGTGTCAATTAAGCTATAAATAATGTGATGTTAGGCTATTGAATTGTAACCATCACAAAACAATTACAAAGTGCTGATAAACGAAGAGATAAAAAATGAGCTGATGAAGAACTAAGTATAGGTGACAGGAACCATCAGAAACTCCAGGTTACAAGTCCTTTTGTTGTAAACTCATAACGTTTTGCCTCACCTCCAAAAGGTTTCAATGATTCAATTACACGGGAGCGATTATCGCCGGGGCAATAAAAGATCATAAAGCCACCACCACCGGCACCACTTATCTTACCACCGGTAGCACCATTAGCCTTGGCAGTTTCATAGAGTTCATCAAGAAGAGGGTTAGAAATCTCATCAGCCATTTGCTTCTTGAAAGTCCATCCAAAGTCGAGAATTTCGCCAATTTCATCAAGGTTCCCTTTAAGAAGTGCCTCCTTCATCATACCTGATTGCTTTTTCAACTGATGCATGGCATCAATTGATTTCTGGTTTTTACTAATGACGTTTGCAGACTGGGCTTCGATAATTTTTGATGAAAGTCGGCTAGTCTGAGTATAAAACAACACCAGATTATGGGCCAACTCATTAAGATAAATATCCTTAATACGAAGGGGGTTAACAATAACCTTATCATTAGCTGAGAATTCCATGAAGTTAACGCCGCCAAATGTAGCAGCATATTGGTCCTGTTTACCACCGGCCATTCCAAGGTCAATGCGCTCAATATCATAGGCAAGTTTAGCCAGGTCGTATTCACCGAGAGGAAGCTTAAGCCATTCTGCAAATGCTCCAAGAATTGCAACAACGAGTGTGGATGATGTGCCTAAACCAGAACCGGCTGGTGCATCAACACTGGTGGAAAGCGTAAATGATAGTGGTTGCCTGACAAATTCACCTACAATTCTATTATAGATTCCCTTATGGAGACTTAAACTGCCATCAACCGGCAATACAGTAGTAGGCCCGAATTCGATATACTCATCCTTATCAATTGAATGAAAGGCGATTATTCCATCATTTCGCGGAACGATGGTAGCATAGGCATACAAACTTATGGTAGCATTAAGGATTGCCCCACCATAGAGGTCAGAATAGGGGGCAACATCAGTTCCTCCGCCAGCCAGACCAAGTCGCAAAGGGGCTTTACTTCTTATTATCATGAAAAGTCAAACTTATGAAATCACTAATCTTTTTGTAATCACTCCAGAATCATTATTAATCCGTAAAATGTAGAAGCCTGAAACTATATTTTGCAAAGATAGACTATAATTATCTGACGCCTCATCAACACAATAACTTTTGACAAATACTCCCTGGCTATTGAATAAGTCAATTCTAGAAATTTTTACTGAAGTTGATTTGATGAAGACTTGATCTCTTGCCGGATTAGGATAAACAATTATTGTAGAATTATTGGAGTCAAAGAAATTGGTACCCAATTCGCCGGATTGTGATCCTTCTTCTTCAATAATTATAATAGTATCACAGATTGTTGCTGTTTCGCATAAATTAGTCACTGAAAGACAGACCAAGTATTCTCCTGGGTATTCAAATTGAAATTCCGGATTTTCTAAAAATGAATAAAAACCATTGCCAAAATCCCAGAAATACTCAAGGCCATTGATACTTAAATTTGTGAAGTTAACATTCATGTCTTCAATCGTGTATGAAAAGGCAGGAGCTAGTTCCTCGCAGATTGTTACTGATTGGCAGAAAGTGAGTGTATCACAATTGTTTACAGCAGTTAAGCATACATTATATGCCCCTGATTCATTAAAGAAATAAGAGGGATTTTGCAATGTGGAGCCATAACCATTCCCAAAATTCCAGTTCCAGCTATTTGTAGTAGAATCTTCATAAGTGAAATGGCAAAACAATCCCTGAACATCATAACTGAAAAGATCTGAAGGCATGTAACAAGTATCGTAAGTGATAATGAGTGATGGTCGAATATTCTCATCTCCATGATCACTTGATGCAAATATCATGCTTCGATAAATTGTTTCATCCAGAAGGCTCATTCTAATACCAAAACTTGATTCAGGATTAGCATACATATCCTTGATTAATTGAGTTACATCTATGTTTGGATAGTCCTGATTTTCAGATGTTGAAGCCGATAGAATAACCGCATTTTGAGATGTAACTGCAGGTTGAAAATACCACATTATATCGTTTTCGGTCCAATTTTCAGTTATTCTTTCTAATTTAACGGCATTATCACCACCATGACCTACATGACTTGATGAGTAATTATGATAGAAGTTAAGCGTTGCTTTAAAGTTGTGCGTTTCTTCTGGTAATTCCGGAAGTTCAAATTGAATAAAACTTCTCCCAATGCCTTCAATGCCGGAATATGTCCATGCCGCAGCGATAAAGCTAGGGGTATCACCCAGCATTCTCTCATAATAGCTATTCACGTATGCATCTTTACCGTCTCCTGGTCCGGGCTTGATAACAATAGTAACCTGAGCAAGAGAGATGAAAGAAATCAGAATAAATTGAACAGACATAACAATTCTTATTAAGCTATAGATTTTCATGTGAGGGTAGATTAACAGATTGATTATAATGTTAGCTGATAAATTAAGGCTAAGATAACAATATTATACATTAAGCTGTAGCTTTTATAAGAAAAAAATCAATGTGTCAATAATTTTAGTACAGTAGAGGAGGTTTTATAAGGATATAAAAAAACAATCCTTGCCTAGAATACCAACCTATACCTCTATAAGAAACAAGCACCTGTATTGTTGGATATTAAGAAATTAAGGCAGTATTACGGAAATAGTGCTCATGTTAAAAATCGAAAAGTGATTTTAGATTCTGGAGGAAATACTTCCACGAATATTTTTCCTTGACAACTTTAATGTTCTTGATAAATTCCAACTCTTTATTTTCATCGTAGAACCTGATAATAGCATCACTAACTTCCTTACTATCAGGATTTACAACATAACCAACTTCACCATCCGGTACAAACTCACTTAATCCCCCAACATTAGTTATAATCATTGGTTTATTAAAATGGTAAGCAATTTGTGTGACCCCACTTTGAGTTGCACTTTTATATGGTTGAACAACAATATCACAGGCGCTAAAGTACCTATAAACTTCACTATCAGGAATAAAATCATTTGACATGACTATGATATCTTCAAGATTGTTCTCCTTAATAAGATCAAGATATGGTTTCGAATCAGAATAGAATTCCCCCGCCACCAATAACTTAATTCTGCGATCCTTAATTCTATTGTCTGACATGGCGGAGATTAGAATATCCAACCCCTTATAATCACGAATAAATCCGAAAAACAGAATGTAATTAAATGAGTTATCAAGTCTCATCTCAATAAGTGCTGTCTTTTTCGAAACTTCTAATCCAAAATTATCATATATAGGGTGAGGGCTGAAAATCCTTGGTTTTTTAGTATCAAATAGTGCTACATCATCAAGCACTTTTCTTGACATTGTTACGAAACCATCTATACTCTTAGTAAAATAAGTTGCAAGAAGTCTATCTCCAATCCTTTTTTCATGCGGAATAATATTATCGATAATAGTTATTACTTTAGATAAGCGATTCCTTTTAGCTATCCTGCATATTGTGCCAAAGCATGGAGCCATAAAAGGAATCCAGAATTTTACAATTATCAAGTCTGGCTTTAGCTTCTTTAGCTCTTTACCTACAAGAACCCAATTAAAAGGATTAACTGAATTTATCTTAACTTTTATTGTAATGTTACCTTGATATTTTTCTGTAGAATATTGTGTTTTGCCTGGAAAAAGCATTGATGGGTATTGAAGAGAAAATGTGTAAATTTGGACATCCCATCCATCTGACAAGAACTCTTCTGCCAATCGCTCGTTAAAATTAGATAATCCACCCCGCAATGGATATGCAGAACCTATGATTACCACTTTCCTGCTCATCAGGCTTCTTCCTCCACTAGATAATGGTTACGATCGCTTGAATTTCTAGTAATCAACTCTCCTAAAAAGCCACCCATGAATACTTGTGTTCCCATGACCATGGCTAATAAACCAAGGTAAAATAGGGGGCGCTCGGTCATTCTATACTCTTCTAGAAATATCTTGGCATAAGCCAAATAGCCTGCAATTATAAAGCCAATAGCAAAAAGCATGCTGCCTATTGTTCCAAACAGGTGCATAGGCTTTCGCCCAAACCTTGAAACAAACATGATGGAAATTAAATCAAGAAATCCATTTATAAATCGCTCCCATCCAAACTTTGTTACTCCATATTGCCTCTTTCTATGAACAACAACCTTTTCACCAATCCTCCTGAAGCCAGCCCACTTGGCAATGACCGGTATATAACGATGCATTTCACCGTATACTTCTATTGCCTTGACAACTTCCCGACGATATGCATTAAGACCACAGTTCATATCATGAAGCTTTACACCTGAAATTTTCCTGGTAACTGCATTATATATCTTTGAAGGGATATTCTTGGTCAATTTTGAATCGTAACGCTTCTTTTTCCATCCTGAAACAAGGTCAAATCCTCCCTTGGTAATCATCTCATACATTTCAGGAATTTCATCAGGACTGTCCTGTAAGTCAGCATCCATAGTTATGACTACATCGCCCGTTGCTTTCTGAAATCCCTGATTCAAAGCTGCCGACTTGCCATAATTCCTCCTAAATTTAATGCCTTTTATTGTAGTATTCTGCTTTATTAAAGATTTAACTACCTGCCATGAATTGTCGCTACTGCCGTCATCAACAAGAATTACCTCATAGCTATACCCATTGGTTTGCATTACCTTATTGATCCAATCGCAAAGTTCAGGTAATGATTCTTCCTCATTATATAGGGGGATAACTACAGAAATCTGTATCCGGTTGGTTGGTTGATCCATTTTTATTTGAATGTAGAGTTGAAACTATCGTCTTGCTTTTTTAAAAAAGCTGATGTTATGAGTGATATGATTGTGCCCCAGAATGCCATTCCTCCCAATGTTAAGATATTTAGAAGTGGCATTTGCATGAATTTAGAACTCATCTTCATTTGCTGGTCAATCATCTCATCTGATAATCCCGCTTCGGCAAACTTCTGTTCTGCAATTTCCATCATCTCTCTAAGGCCATCAGGATTGATGTAACTATAGAAAAGCCAAATATATATAGCCATAATTATACCAACAATAATGCTAACGTAAAAACCTGTAAGTACCGCTTTACCATAAGAAATGTATCCACCATTCAATTTATTGCGGTAATTAAGAGTGGCCATGATTATTCCAACAATCAGTATAACGTAAGTTAAAGTATTCAGCCAACTGTTAGTATCAAGATCTAATGCAAAAAAGAGTAATGAAACCATTATAAACGCAACTCCGGTATACAATCCATAAATTAGCGCATTCTTGAAAACTGATACTTTTGGACTTGCAGGCTGATTGTTCATTTCATTAATATTTTCCATGGCATTTGTGTTTTGTTTATGCAAATGTATTGAATAATATGTAAAGCATAAAAATTATCAGTGTGCAATTGAATAGTGTTGACAAATTTGTATCTTTGCAGCGGGTAAGTCTTATACGACCAGCTCCTATCTAACTCCCCCAGGTCAGGAATGAAGCAAGGGTAGATGGTTGTAGCGGTGCGATATAAGTAGCTTACCCTTTTTTATTTGAATAAATCAATGTAACTTGCATCGTATTATCAAAAAGTAACAGGTTATGTTATTAAAAATTTACCCTGAGAATCCTAATCCCAAGCATGTTAGATTAGTGGTCGAGTGCCTTATGGATGGTGGCATTATCATTTATCCAACGGATACTATTTATGGGCTGGGATGCGATATATTCAAAGCTAAGGCTATTGAGCGCATTGCCAATTTGAAAGGTATCAAAGCAGAAAAAGCTAACTTCTCCTTTATTTGTAATGACCTTAGTCAGCTCTCTGATTTTACCAAACCTATCCCTAATTCCATATTTAAATTGATGAAGAGTAACCTTCCGGGGCCTTTTACTTTTATACTCAATGCCAGTAACAATGTGCCTAAATTGATTCAAAGCAAAAAAAAGACTGTCGGTATCCGTATCCCTGATAACCTGATCCCCATTGAAATAGTAAAAGAGCTTGGAAATCCCATTATGTCAACATCTATTCATGATGATGATAAAATAATTGAATATACCACAGACCCTGAACTCATATACGAAAAATATAGTAAGTTGGTTGATATTGTTATTGATGGGGGATATGGTGACAACGAGCCATCTACTATTGTTGATTGTACTGAGGATGAACCGGTTGTTGTTCGTGAAGGTAAGGGTGTTCTGCTATGAGAGATTTAAATAGTATTTTTCATACCCCTTCTGTACCGGATGATGATGAATTTTCAGAAGTACTGGCGAAAGGTGATGTTAAGATTGAAAGAATTGTTTCCACAGGTCAAATAACTCCCCCTGATGTCTGGTATGATCAGGACCAGGATGAATGGGTTGTCCTCCTCGAGGGTGAAGCGCGATTACTATTTTTAGGTGAAGAAGAAATCTCAATGAAAAAGGGTGATTATTTGCTAATCAAAGCTCATGAAAAGCACCGTGTTACATATACGAGTGTTCATCCTGCCTGTATTTGGCTTGCCATACATGGTAAATTGCTTTCTGTTGCTGACTAATTTTCAACTGTAATACCTAAGTTATTGAAAATATGCAAGATATAAATAGCGGTGAAAAAATGTTGACTTTTTATTTGGATGTAAAGTAAAAAACTGTACTTTTGCAGTCCCATAAACGATTCCGTAGCTCAGCAGGTAGAGCACATCCCTTTTAAGGATGGGGTCCTGGGTTCGAATCCCAGCGGGATCACATATTAAGCGAAATGCCACTTGTTAATTTTATTACAAGTGGTTTTTCTTTTTAACTTTGGTGCCTTAATTAAGTACTATGAAAATGATTGATTGGATAAGGGCATCAATTTTTATCTCTCTTTTTAGTGTTTGTAGCCCTTCTATTGCTCAAATAGTCAGCATTCCTCTTAACTCAGGCAACGCAGATCCTGCTGGTGAGGGGTTTATATATGCACTCCCATTAAATACTATTAAAGTAAATGTGCATGTTGTCAAAACCGAGAAATTCAAAGGCATGTACAGTGATTTCGCTGCGAAGATGCTTGGCATTGCTGATGTAGTTGAAAAGGATAATACTACCTATAGAATTGAAAATATCACACTAAGTACTATTAATGAGATTGATACCACTCAGTTTTATTTCGCAAAATTACCCAATAAGCTTAAAGATGATCATTCATTTATGGTCAATCTGTCAGAGCAGGGCTTTATTACCGGCTATAGATTAAAGAAACAGGAGGATGATAATATCAATGTGGATTTAACTACCGGTTCACCATTTCGTGATTTACTCAAACCTGTGCTTATTGAAAAAGTTGATACTATCATCCGCAAAGTGAGCATTGATACCAATATATTTGAAGAGAAAGTTCTTAAACGCAGTATCTCAGTGAAGTCAACTGAGCAACAGGCCCGTGAAATTGCTGATCTTATTTACCGTATTGAAGATAGCAAGTATAGCCTTATAACAGGTTATCAAGAAGTTAACTATTCAAAGGAAAGCATGCAATTTATGCTTGATAAGCTGAATATGATGGAGAATGAATATCTTGCATTTTTCAAGGGGTCGATAGTTAATTCGGAGTATGTATATACTTATTATTATACTCCACAACCAAATTCATCAGAGTCTTTCAGCACATTGTTCCGATTTTCAGGCAATTCAGGGGTCTTAAGTAAAACTTTACAAACAGGCGACCCTGTCAACATTACTATCAAGCCTCTTAATATTTATAACCAGGTTCGAAATTTTGAAAATCAAAGAATGGATTATAAGCGTAAGGCTAAAGGACTTTTTTATCGCATCCCTGAAAGTGTCCGTATTGATGTTACTCTTGGGAGCAATGTAATTAAATCGGAGAAATTATCAATTAGTCAATTAGGTATAGTAACGTTCTTGCCATATAACAACCTTTCGAATATTGATTTTAATGAGAATGGTTCTCTTAAGTTCATTGTATTGGAATAAGGAGTTAAGTTAATCTTTATGTTAGAGAGAATAAAAGGGATTATCTTCTATCCGGGCTATGAATGGAAGATTATTGCAGCTGAAAATAGAACGCTGAAAGATGATTTCTCGGGTTATGCAATTAAACTGATACTTTTCGGTGCTGCAGCAATGGCAATCGGCAATTTTTTCTTTGTACGGAATGTTCTTGATATTGATGCCTATAGATTTTCTTATCCGCTTGTGAGAGCATTGTTTTATATATTGATGCAGGTATTGACCTTGATTATCCTCACCTTTTTCGTGCATGGTACGGCAAGGAAGTTTGCGTCGCAAAAAGATTTTATCAAGAGTGGGAAATTGGTTATTTATTCAATGACACCGTTTTTACTCTGCTATATGTTGGCTAATCTCGATAGGCGGTTGATCATTTTAATGATTCCATCATTCTATTCATTGTATCTTTTCGCAAAGGGACTCCCAATAATTCTTAAAACCGAGCCACTTAAAGTCCCCACATTTGTTTTCATTATTGCCATAATGACCTTGGGGGTAAAT
>JAEYXG010000150.1 GCA_023428585.1 Bacteroidota bacterium | reverse complement strand
CTTTACCGGAAAAGCCGGGAAAAACTCAGTCACACTAAATAGCTTGATAATTATGGCAAAACGTAAACCTAACGGGAATTATTCGGGAATGGTCGGCAATCTTGTATGGTATGAAATGAATGGAAAGGGTGTTGTCCGTACCCGATCACACAGCCGAAAGGACACCTCTGAAGAATTGGGAAAGATTCGGTCAGATTTCGGTGTAGTAGTTGACGTGATCAAGAAGTTCAAGCCGGTAATGTCAATGGGTTTTAAGGATCATACCGTAAACAGGTCTGCATACCATTCAGCCTTATCTGTCAATCTGGAAAACTATTACGAAGCATTGAAACTTGAACAGACAGCTAATTATAGCTGGGTCAATATTTCATTTGGGAAACTGGCCGGTGCCATGGAAGCAACAGCCCTGAAGCTTGAGGATGGAAAAATTGAAATACAATGGTCGGGTACTGAACCCGGCAGGGATCACTACGATGAGGATGTTGTTTTTTCAGGGATCTATCTGAATAATGCCGATAAGTTCATCAAAGGCCCTGATCATATTCTGCGCTCAGCGGGAAGAATTACAATTGATCCCGGACAAGTGGCTGAAGGCGAGAAAGTTGATACCTTCCTTGCATTCAGGGTAAGGGAGAGTAACTATAGAAACAAAGGCGACAAAAATGTATCGGTCGGTCAATGGGCAGGATTAGTGACTTTTTAGCCTGAGTTTATTATTTCTTCCTTACTTTTACACCCTATAAGTGTAATCATACAACCATGAAAATCTCCACTATTCGGGCATTGATCTGCTTTGCCCTGCTATACCCGACATTACAGCTAAATGCTCAGGATGCCGTTACCAATAAAATCATTGAGCTTGGACAATCCGATAATCGGACTATGCAACATCTGGATATCCTGACAAACAGGATAGGAGGAAGGCTGTCAGGTTCTGATGCATACAATAATGCGGTGGAATGGGCGGCTTCTGAAATGAGAAGCTGGGGAATGGATGTCAGGGTTGAAGAGGCAGGGAGTGTGCCCGTGGGATTTAACCGGGGCCCCTGGTTTGGACAATTACTCGGTGAAAATGCAATGACACTTCACTTTGCTACACCCAGCTATACTTCAGGAACTAAGGGTGTTCAAACAGGTCATGTTTTGATTGAGCCCAGAACACAGGATGAGTTTGATCGAATGAAAGGTCGGCTGAAAGGTGCATGGGTCCTTATCAGCGGCACAAATAACGGTTATCTGATTGACAGATCAGTAAAGGCTGATCGTAAACGCGACAGTATCATTGCACTAAATGTCAAAATAGCACAACAAAACCGTGAAATCGAAATAGCGAACCGACAAGGAGGTGAACAGAAAGAACTGCTTCCTTACATTGAAGAACCTGCTTTGTTTTACCGACAGATGAAGGAAGCCGGAATATTGGGCATTATACAGTCATCCAAAGTTCCCATCCAGGCAATGTATGATCGGAAGAATTTGGATTCTTTAACCTTTAAAAATCTACCTACCATTCCTGATATCAGACTTGATGAGCATCAATATGAAGTAATAAAACAAATGGCTCAGGAGCGCAGGAATTTCTTTCTTGAGTTCGACATTAGGAATCATTTTAAACCTGGACCTGTAAAGTTTCATAATGTTATTGGTGAAATAAAGGGCAGCAAGTACCCAACTGAGTACGTGATTATGGGAGCGCACCTTGATGCTTATGATGTCGCCACAGGAGGAGTAGATGATGGATCAGGCGTAGCTCCTACCATGGAAGCTGCACGATTGATAATGCAGGCAGGAGGGAAGCCAAAGCGCACCATACTTGTTTGCCTATTTGCGGCAGAAGAATTCGGGTTGGTGGGTTCACATAGTTGGGTCAATAACAACAAGGAGAAAATGCCCTATATCTCAAATATGTTCAATAGGGATTACGGACCATTGGCACCAACCAGTTTGAGTGTTTCCGAAGCCCAGTGGGATGACTTTACCAAAATTTGCGAACCGCTGAATAGCATTAATCCTGAAATACCTTTTACATTGAAAAAACGTGATCCCAGACCCCGTCCAACCTCAGCCGGTGGTTCTGATCATGCTCCCTTCTTGATGGAGGGAGTCCCAGCCATCAGTTTCGGAATAGAGGATGTAAAAGGGTATAATTTCTCCTACGGTGAAATATGGCATACGGAACGTGATCTGTTCAACAAGAGCGTTGAAGAATACGAGAATCATGCCGCTGTTGTTACTGCAGTTGTGGTTTACGGAGTAGCGAATCTGAACCATTTGCTTTCACGGGAAGGGTTCTTTCTGGAAGAGAAGAGTAGTAAATAGTCCTGAGGTAATAATTGGTACATTGAATCAGATGTAAAACTATTGTAGTAATCTCTTCATACAGCATAATATTGAATCTAGGGATTATCAAAGCATATGGCTTAGAATTTGTCAATAAAACTTACCTTTGTTAAATGTCGGATGCAAATTACATATCACTATTATCGCCTCATCTTTTTTGGGATACTGATATAAATGATATTGATATTAAACAGCATAAACAGTTCATTATCGGTAGGGTAGTAGGTTATGGCACAATTTCAGACTGGCGAATCATCTGCGAGTACATTGGCCTTGAAGAGATAGGCAGATTAGCAAAAGAGATCAGGGATATGGATGCTAAAAGTTGTTCTTTTTTATCTCTGGTCACCAACATTCCAATAGAAGAATTCAAATGCTACACTTTGAAACAGTCAGTCCCCCCGCACTGGAACTTTTAAGAAGCCTCCAACAGATTGGTATTTTTAAAGATCTTCGACTAGTCGGTGGTACTTCTCTTGCACTTCAATATGGACATAGAAAATCAATTGATATTGATCTTTTTGGTCTTTTTGAAGCTGATGAACTCGAAATAACTGAAGAGCTAAGTCGCTTAGGTCAGATTTATCAACTTCAGAAGTCGAAAAACATTCTTGTTTATTTGATCAATGGTATTAAAACAGATATTGTAAGGTATAAGTATCCTTGGCTGGAAGACATACAGATCATTGATGGTATCAGATTTGCCGGCAGGAAGGATATTGCTGCCATGAAATTAGCGGCAATCACCGGACGGGGGACAAAGAAAGACTTTATAGATATTTGGTTTCTTCTCAAAGAGTTTTCATTACAACAAATGATGGAATTTTATCTTACTAAATATAGCGATGGAACAGAATTCTTAGTTCTAAAAAGTCTTGGATATTTTACCGATGCTGACAATGATCCTATGCCGGTAATGTTGAGTGATGCGGAGTGGGTGCATATCAAGGATGGAATAAAATCGGCCTTAACCAATTATTTAAGGTAGTCTGCAAAAAGAAATCCGCATAAAATCTGAATTGACCGCAATGCCGCAATCCCAAACACAGCAGTGAAATATAATTCCCTCAAAGCATTCCTTGACGAGAAGGTTGAATTGTACAACCGACCGGAATTTATTGTACTCGATCCGGTAAGCATTCCGCATAGATATACCCAAAAGGAAGATATTGAAATTGCAGGTTTTTTATCAGCGACTATAGCCTGGGGCAACAGGGTAAGTATTCTTAAAAACGGTTTGCGGTTAATGGAGATGATGGATGATAGTCCATTTCAATTTGTTATGGGAGCTGGTGATAAGGAGCTGAGACAACTCAATAGGTTCGTACACAGGACATTCAATGACACTGACTGCTTATTCTTTATAGAATCATTGCGCAATATTTACCTTAACCATAGAGGATTGGAAGCAGCTTTTGCCGATGGCTTAAGTGAGGATGATACCCATATTCTACCTGCAATAATGCATTTCAGAGATTTGTTTCTAACAGTGCCTCACCTTGACAGATCAGTCAAGCATATAGCCAATCCAGCCAAAGGCAGCACCGCAAAGCGCATCAATATGTTTTTACGGTGGATGGTAAGAAAGGATGATAAAGGGGTTGACTTCGGGATATGGAACACCATAAGTCCTTCACAATTATGCTGTCCGTTGGATGTGCATTCAGGCAGAAGCGCCCGACAGTTAAGTATACTCCAGCGAAAGCAGAATGACTGGAAAGCAGTAATGGAACTCACTGAAAATCTGAGGCAATTTGATGCCAAAGATCCAGTGAAGTATGATTATGCGTTGTTCGGTATGGGCGTAAATGTTGGTTAATGCTTTGGTTTCGCCCTTAAATATTGAACCGGCCAGTCAATATCATCGTTCAATTCACGTGCGGTCTGTAAGGCGAAATAAGGATTCCTTAGTAACTCCCTTGCAAAAAGTACCAGATCAGCCTGCTTCTTCAGCAAAATCTCTTCAGCCTGTTGGGCAGTGGTAATTAAACCAACAGCGCCTGTAAGGATGCCGGTTTTCCTAACAGCCTCAGCAAAGGGAACCTGATAACCCGGACCCAGTTGGATCTTTTGGGCAAGTATATTCCCACCCGAAGAGCAGTCAATCAAATCTACTCCTTTATCCTTAAGCAAGGCCGAAAGCCTTACCGTATCATCGACTGACCAACCCCCTTCATACCAATCCGTTGCAGATAAGCGAATAAAAAGTGGCAGGTTGCCGGGCCATACTTCCATTACTGCATCGGTAACTTCAAGCAGCAGCCTGATCCTGTTTTCAAATGATCCGCCATAACCATCGGTGCGGTGATTGCTAAGAGGCGACAAAAACTGATGAAGCAGATAACCATGGGCGGCATGTATTTCAACCACCTGAAAGCCTGCCTCAAGGGCACGACGAGCCGCATTTTTAAAGTCGCTGATCACTTTCCTTATTCCAATGGAATCTAATTCGTCAGGAATATCCTCCGTTTCATCAAAGGCTATGGGTGAAGGAGCGACCGTTTTCCAGCCACCATCTTCCTTGGTGAGTTGGTTGCCACCCTTCCACGGGGCACTGTGTGAAGCCTTGCGACCAGCATGAGCAAGCTGAATACCCGCAATGGCACCCTCATTTCCAATAAAATCGGTAATACGCTTCAGTGGAGATATGTAATCGTCAGCCCAGAGCCCAAGATCACCCGGTGATATACGACCTTCAGGAGATACAGCAGTAGCTTCGGCGATGATTAATCCGGCACCACCAACGGCCCGGCTTCCCAGATGGACCAGATGCCAATCGTTGGCATATCCGTTGGTAGCCGAGTACTGACACATAGGTGAGACCACGATACGGTTGCGTAGTGTTATATTCTTGATAGTGAGGGGTTGAAATAGAAGTGACATAAATAAAGCAGGTGTTATGTTAAAGTCGGTATTCAAATCTGAATTGCTGCGCAATGATACATCATTAGCCAAAGATAACAAGTTATTTAATAATTTTTAACACCCATGAAGTGAAGAAAAAAACAGGTTTTTAACCTGAAATATTTATATTTGTTTCCCCGACTCGCATACAGTGTTCATTCTCAGACACTATTTCTTAACAGGGAGTAGAAGGGTACTGCTCATTTCCTGTACTGCTGTCAAATGACAGACTTATTTTCTAACCTACCCGTATCGAAAGGAACAAAGATGAATTATAAAGAGTCATTTCTTTACAATCCCAGACACTACAATTCAATTGAATTATGGAAAGATATAACTGAAGAACAATGGAATAATCCCAATTGGCAGAGAAAGAATTCCATACGGACAGTTGAACAACTGAGTAAGATCATCAAATTAAATGAATTTCAAAAACAAGAGATTGAACGAACAGTATTCGAATTAAGGAGCCAGGGCAAGGATCCAATGCGGATGACTCCATACTACGCTTTGCTGATGCAGGAAGACCCATTTAATCCGGCAATGGAAAATGGTGAAAAAGAAGAAGCGAGGCTAGATCCCATATTCTGGCAAAGTGTGCCAACACCCGCAAATCTATTGTTCCATAATACGGGGAAAGAAGGCTCAATGAATGAAGGTACAAGAAGCTACGGGGCGGCTTACCAAAGATATCCTAATAGGGTTGCTTTGTTCGTTGCTGAAAATACTAGTTGTGCCTCTTACTGCATTCACTGCCAAAGAGCCAAATCACTAGATGCTACAGTGGATGTAACAACTGATGAGATTAACAAAGGGCTTTTCTATATTTCAGTCAACGAGAATATTGATGAAGTGTTGATTACAGGCGGAGATGCCCTGATGATAAGTGAAAAGCGACTTAAATATGTACTCGAGGAATTGAGCGGTATGCCGCACTTGCGAGTGATTAGAATTGCTACAAGGGTACCTGTGGTGCTGCCGATGGCCATAACTGATACATTACTTGATCTTATTAACACTTCAGCCAATAAACACAATTCCGGAATAGAGAAGTATGTTTATTTTATGACTCATATCAATCATTATCAGGAAATAACGCCTGATTTTGCAGAGGCTGTCAGGAAGATCAGAAAACACGGCTTTACCATCAGAAATCAAACAGTGTTGCTCAACCATGTAAACGATTACTACAAAACGCTGGCAGAGACCTTCAGGAGAATGTTCTGGGTTGGAGTTCATCCTTATTATTTGCTTCAATGTCATAAAGAAAAGGGAATTGTACACTTCATCACCCCAATACAGATTGGTAAAATCTACATGAAAGCATTGCAAGGATGGATTTCAGGAATCACTAAACCGGTATATGCCGCAAACGTGGAAGGGGGCGGTGGCAAGGTAATTCTGATGCCCTCAGGACATGATACACTAAATACATCATCCAGTATTGAAGACCATATTTCTGAAAGCTATGCAACGGTGAGCACTTGGGACGACAGAAAGCTCAAAGACTATGAAGCGCTTGGGCGAGCCACGAGAGAAGAATATAATGAAGCAATTGCGACAATGGATAAGTTCATAGGTAGAAGCGGAGTATTCCTTCCGAAAATAATAATTATAGATGAAGCCGGCAGGCATTTGGAAACTACCAATAGAACCAAACATCCAAGGCTTAAAAACAAAAAGAAATCAGCCTTATTGGGCTATAAACCGTTCAAGGATGATATGCCTGTTACAAATCCAGCTGACATTGTACACTATCTTGATA
>JAEYXG010000070.1 GCA_023428585.1 Bacteroidota bacterium | reverse complement strand
CAACTAATGAATAAAATAAATTCTCTTTTACCCACATTCATTATAGTATCAATAGTTTTATTCATTTTCTCCTGCAAGCACGAACCCGATGACCTTAAACCGGATGATCCCAATAATCCCGGCGATACTTCTGATCTCATAGCCTGTGATCCCGACACTGCCTATTTTCAGAATGAAGTGCTGCCCATATTCCAATCAAGCTGTGCCCTTTCGGGTTGTCATGATGATATTACAGCAGAGCATGGCCTGATTATGACATCCTATTCAAATATCATGAATAGCGGTCATGTTGAAGCAGGCAATGCGTCAGAAAGTGAAATATATGAAGCAATCACCGACCCTGATCCTGACGATCGTATGCCACCTCCCCCATTGTTGCCATTGTCGTCAGACCAGATTGCCACCATTCGCGACTGGATAAACCAGGGCGCCGGGAATAATTATTGTGATGCAGAATGCGATACCAACAATTTTACCTATGCATCTGCCATCAAACCTATTATTGATCAAACCTGCAAAGGATGCCACAATTCCGCACTGGCAAATGGAGGCGTCCGGCTGGATTCCTATGAGTTTATTGCTGCTGTGGCAAACGACGGCAGGCTGCTGGGAACCATTTCCCATTCAGGAGGCTATACACCTATGCCTTTCAATGGAAATAAGCTTGACGACTGCAAAATTACCCAAGTAAGAAAATGGATTGAAGCTGGCAGTCAGAATAACTGATTTGAGAACTTAACCAATAAAATGGCAATCAGAATGAGCTATATATCACTTAAACCAATTTTCTTTCTATTATTGACCATTTCATTTACTGCCTGCTACTACGACTGTGAAGAAGAGTTATATCCCGGCACAGCTGGTGGGAACTGCGATACGGCAAACATAACGTTTGCAGGAACCATTCAACCAATATTGGCTTCTAATTGCAATTCCTGTCATAATGCTGCTACACCCAATGGTGGGGTTATTACCGACAACTACAGTTCACTTATTGGCCATGTGAATAGCGGTATCTTCGGGAAAGCTGTCAATCATCAGGCGGGGGCAGTGCCAATGCCTCAGAACGCACAGAAGCTCCCTCAATGTGAACTGTTGAAAATCAATGCCTGGATAAATCAGGGTGCCCCTAACAATTAAACCAATGAAACACATTCTACGACTAATTATTCCCGCATTCATCTTGTTAACCTTGAGTCTTCCAGCTATAGGACAAGAGTTAATGGACATATTTGGTGAAGAGGAACCTACTACTGATTATGCAACCGCCACATTCAAGACAACCAGGGTTGTATCAGGCCATTCCATTGAAAATCCGGCCAATGGAGTACTGCTCTTCACTATATCGCACCATTTCGGCAAGATCAATTCAGGAGCTTATGATTTCTTTGGGCTTGATCAGGCCACTATTCGTTTGGGATTGGAATACGGGATCAACGATTTCCTAAGTGTAGGAATAGGCAGAAGTACCTATCAAAAAACCATTGACGGATTCGTCAAAGCTAAATTATTGCGCCAAAGCAAAGGAGTCAGGAATATGCCCATATCATTGACCGCCTTCTCTGCCATGGACCTCTTCTCCTTAAAATGGCAAGATACCGAGCGGACAAACTACTTCACTTCCCGCCTATCCTTTGTACATCAACTCCTTATAGCCCGCAAATTCACCGAGAGACTCTCCCTTCAGTTAACACCCACTTATATCCATAAAAACCTTGTAGTTGAGGAGAATACAAACGACAATTTTGCCCTTGGCATAGGTGGAAGGTATAAAATAACCAAGCGGCTGAGTGTCAATCTCGAATATTTCCATAACTTGCCCGGCTATATTGCCGATAACTTTGAGAATCCACTTTCCGTAGGTTTTGATATTGAGACCGGTGGTCATGTTTTTCAACTGCATTTCACCAATTCACAACCTATGTTCGACAGGGCACTCATTACTGAAACCATGGGAAAATGGGAAAATGGCGATATATATTTCGGATTCAACATCAGTAGGGTTTTCACTATCAAGAAACCTGAAGGATTTAAGTAATGTCAACAAACGAGGAAAAACAGCGTTTACAATCATCTGCACTCATTATTGCAGTAATAATAGCGATTCTTTGGCTTTTCAAAGCCGTTGAGCTGATGTTTGACATATCCCTTGCCGGTTTGGGTATACTTCCACTCAAATTGGAAGGGCTAACAGGCATTTTGTTTGCACCGCTTATACATGGCAGTATCAAACATCTGATTTCTAATTCTGTACCTCTGTTTTTATTGGGTGCAGCCCTATTCTATTATTACAGGTCAAAAGCCTGGCTTATTCTAATACTGTCATGGCTACTAACAGGATTATGGGTGTGGCTTTTTGCCAGGGGATCAGCCTATCATATCGGTGCCAGTGGTGTTGTCTATGCCCTTACGGCATTTCACTTTGTTAGTGGTATCATCCGCAAAGAAACGAGATTGGTTGCATTCAGCCTGCTGATTACCTTTTTATATGGGAGTTTTGTTTGGGGTATCTTCCCCGGTTTTTCAATTGAAGAGAGAATTTCATGGGAGTCACATCTTATGGGAACAATAGCAGGTGTAGTCCTTGCTTATGCCTTCAGGGATATTGGCCCTCAGAGAAAAATCTATCAATGGCCTGAAGAGGATGAGGAGGATTATCCTTATGATGAAATAAATTACAATACTGAAAATCCTACAAGTGAACCCGATATGCCTTTAGATAAAGATCAGTTGGGAAAAGGTGAAGAGCCAAAGTCTGATGAAAATGGCACTTCAGGTATCAAGATAAATTATGTGTTGAAAGAAAAAAATAAACCTACCGGTGAAGCTTGATATAAGGTCTTAACCTTCTGTATAAACCCGGTTTGCCTGCCAATACAGCCTCTATTTCCTTGTATGTGGTAAAACCTTCCAATTGCACCCTTCTGTCAATGATTGCCTTCGCACTATAGTAATCCAGATACGGGTGTTTCCGTAATTCAGCCAATGAAGCCTTGTTGAAGTCAATTCCTTTAATTAATGAAGTATCAGCAGAAATCTGACCAACAATTCCTGAGAATCTTGCACTATCAATCCCATAAACCTCCCTTAATTGTCCTATAGATGTAAAGCCACCCAGTCTTTGACGGTATTTCATTATCCTGGAGGCAAAAACAGGCCCAACACCATTGATTCTCAATAATTCCAAGGAATCGGCTCCATTTAATTCAATATTCAAACCTTCATTCCTGTATTCTTTGTTATTGGATGATGAATAGTCCTTTTTTAAGGATATATCATTTCGTTTGCCGGTTGCAGTTTTTCCTAGTGAGCTATCACTTAAAACAATATACGGTTCAAATATGCTATAAGTCTCTTCGTCAACTACATACAACTTACTGAAGTCTTCCTTCCTATTAAAATGACCACCCCGATCACGATATTTTATTATAACATCTGCTTGTCGTTCTGAAAATCCCATCTTTACCCATACCTCCTTGGATGCAGTATTAGGATCAAAGGGGAAAGGGGTGAAACGGGATTTCCCAACTCCTCTCTTCCCTTGTATACCCTTCAAGTCATCATACCATGAATTGCGTGCCTGCAATCGCTTTTCCTGCGCACTTTGCATAAAAGTTTCAACCTCTACCTTATACAAGTCATCATCCTTATTCATAGGGGAAATCTCCATATTCTGCCGCACAACATGGGGAAGCAATATGAGCACAATAATAGCTGAAATCAGTATGATAATACCTATTCTCTCCGATTTGGAGAACGTGAAATAATTCTTAAACCGAGCTTTCAAGATATTCCAGAATAGTCTATTCCTCCAGATCTTCCTTTTCCTTTGGTTTAGTAGTCAATACTTTAAAGAAGAAATAGCCTGTCAGAAAGATAACAGAAACCTCTACACTCACCATCATTATTAATGCCGAAGTATTCATAGTGATTTTTCCTTTCTCAACCTGTTTTTATAGGCAACAAATACCAATGAACAAATAAACAGAAAAACTCCCAACAACAGAACTCTCGTCATATCAATATAAAACACCCTATTAACGACCTTACCGGCATATAACGTGTCACCTATTTTTATATCCTGTTCCTTTGACACAATAAGCTGATGTTTCCCCGGATTCAACTTATACGTTCTTGACTGTTCCTTACCGGTGTCTGTCAGGCCATTTACTACAACATGCATTTTGTTTTTTTCAACATACACGGTGTCAACTCTTCCACTGTTTTCAGCATGGAATTCATCAGCAAACCATGTATTGTTTGGGCCTATTCCCTTATGCTTCAGTTGTCCGATGATACTTTCATTGTGCAAAGTCCAGCCTTTAAAGCTCAACAGGCTCCAATCGTCATTTACAGGGCGTAGCAAGGCACCCAGGAACACAATTATCAGGGCCACGGGTGTTATGAACTTGATTATGTATTTATAGATCAGAGGCACTTTAATATCCGCTCCCGAGGTAATCTCCCTCCATCCTTTTTTCATTCCAAAGACCCAGGCGAACAATATGGATTCGAGCAAGGCAAAGACAACCAACGATACGGTACCAGCCCAATAGTCATATTCATCAAAAACACCCTCATTAAAGAAAAAGATGGGGGGCATACCCAGAAATAAAATTATTACACCAAAGGAAAGGGCTGCATTTTTCCTTGTCCATTTAAATTCATCCATTAAGAAGCTTATACCGGGAGTACCCATAGCCAGTGATGAGGTAATCCCTGCAAAGAAGAGCATTCCAAAAAAAGCAGCACCTGCAATGGCAGAAAGTATGGGCCCCCATTGCTCAAAGAGGAAGGGCATTGTCCTGAAACCTAATCCGAGACCTCCTATTTGTGTAAGTTCCACCACTTTATCAATTCCTAGATAGCCTATGGCAATTGGAATAATGATGGCGCTTCCCAGCACAATTTCTACAAACTCATTCATCCAGCCTGCCGACATAGCATTGAGAGCAACATCCTGATGTTTCCTAACGTATGAGGAGTAACACTGAATAGACCCCATGCCAACCGATAAGGTAAAGAATATTTGTCCTGCGGCAGCCAGCCAAACTTTAGGATTGGAGAGTGAGGTAAAATCAGGCGTCCATAAAAAGTTCAATCCCACCGTACCATCATTGATGGCACCGCCGCTGCTTGCCTTTAGAGTAATGCCTTTGATGGCAAGGAATATACCAAAAGCAATAAGAAGAGGGACTCCAATTTTCGCCACTTTTTCAACACCATTCATCAACCCCTTGCTAAGTATATAGGTATTCAAAGCCAGGCAAAGCACAAACATTACAATGGCTTCATAGGGAATGCCGGTGGTAGAGGTTGTTACATCAAGGTAATCAGAAAAGAAATGGGCCACCTGTGATTGATTCATTGAATCAAAAGTTCCAATAAGGGAATGTATCACATACGAGATGGTCCAACTCTCCATATAGCAGTAATAGGCGGCGATGGCAATGTTCGAAAAAATACCAAATACACCTACGTATTTCCAAATCCACCTTTTATCCATACTATTAAGGATAAAAGGTGTTGAGTGGTTCCCCGACTTACCGCCGAAACGACCGGATGACCATTCAATAAAAAGTAATGGAATACCCATTACCAGGAAAGAAACAATGTAAGGGATAATAA
>JAEYXG010000347.1 GCA_023428585.1 Bacteroidota bacterium | reverse complement strand
GAGTTGCTATTATCCTTCAGTGCTTGCGTCTGTTCAGGGTCGCCGCCATTGAAGCGTACTTCAACCACCATGTTCTCATAAACCTTGATAATTCCCGTAACCGGGTTATATTTTACCGGGGCAATCTCCACACGGGCAATTCTGGTATCACGCAGTATGCCTATAACTTCTGCCGAGGCAGGCTCACCTCCTAGAAACTTGTCTTCACTGTATGCCTTGCGGTTTATTACAAAATCAGCAATCGGGGTATTGTTTTTGGGTACAGGCGGCTGTGTGGGTATAAGCTGGTGGGTTATGCCAAGGTCACTTAACTTATACTCTTTAACATCAGCTGAAACAATCCTTACTTCAAGGGTGGCTGCAACAGGAATGGAGATGAGTTTCCTTAATACAGGTAATTTGGGCAATCCTTGTTCCTGGGTGTAGGTATACTTGCCGGCGCCAAGTTCACTAAAGGTTCCCTCGGCAGTTACTACATCAAATGCATTGAAGGTGTTGAATGTATTGGTGATTGTTATTCCATTAAAAGAGCTCTTGTCAACTGAAAATGTTGAAGGCCGGTTGTTTAAGATTACCTGTGCCATGGCGGTATTGATTAAACAAATCAAGGCTATCAGAAACAGGGAGCGCATAATTGTTCTGAAGTGTAAAGATTTTTCCATAAATGTATTTTTGATGTAATTACCTTTAGGTCTGCACAAAACTAACAACAAAATGGAATAGCAACCAAATATTTTGGTTAAATTATACAAGTCTTTTCTCGATATTTTATTGAGGGAGTTATGTATTCCTTTCAGGCTGCTTGTTTTTGATCTTTTTGATGCCTGCAACAGGAATCAGGGTGGCAAGCAATCCAATGCCGCCTACAACCAGAAAAACCATAACAAAGTCTTTCCAATCCATCATTACCGGGTAGGCATTGATGAGGAATGAGCCGCCTTCAGCGTTAATCTTCACAAGCCCAAACTGTTGCTGGAGAACACAAATCAACGCACCCAGCATCATACCTGCAATTGCTCCACTGAATGCCACGAGTATTCCTTCTGTCATGAATATCCGTTTTACCAGTCTATTGTTGGCCCCAAGAGCGTAAAGAATGTTTATGTCCTTTCGTTTATCAAGTATGAGCATTGAAAGGGAACCAACAACATTGAAGGTAGCTATGAAGAGTATGAATGAGAGTATGAGGAATATGGCAAACTTCTCTGACCGCATTATTTTATAAAGCACTTCCTGCTGTTCAAATCTGTTTTTAACTACATAGGCACTACCTAAAGCTTCTTTTACTTTTTCCTGTAACGAATGCATCTCGGCATCATCTGATAGGGCGATTTCAACCGAGGTCAGCTCATCATTGTATTCAAACAATTCACGCGTGAAGCTTAATGGAACAATCATGTATTTCGTGTCAAAGTCCTGTTGGACAGAGAAAACTCCCGATGGACGAATATCCAGTCGTTGGAAGGCATTTTCAGGTATGGCATAACTGGCAGCAGTTCGCTTTGGTGCATAAACCTCAATAAGTTGTTCATAGTTGTTGAGGTTTATACCCAGATAGTATGCGATGCCCATTCCGGGGACTGCAAGTGGTTGGTCTTTATACTTGAGGAGCAAAACTCCTTCTGATATCATGCTGTCAAGTCCTGTCCATTCCGTATAATTGTCATCAACGCCTTTGAGTGTGGCAAGGAACTGTTTGCTTCCATATTTGAGCAATGCCTTTTCTTCAATTATACCTGTAGCTGCATCAACTCCCTTGATTTCTTCAATTCTCTGCCAGGGGAATGCTGTGGAGGTGAATGTTTTCCCCTGTGCAGGGATTACCTTCAGGGGTGGATCAAATGTATTGAAGAGTGACACAACCAGCCCCTCAAAGCCATTGAATACTGACAATACCACAATAAGTGCCATGGTGCCTATAGTAACACCGGCAACCGATATGCCTGAAATAATATTGATCACATTGTGTGATTTTTTCGACTTCAGGTAACGCCAGGCTATATAGAATGGTAAGTTCAATTGTTAGAATTAATTATGGAGGTAATCTGATATCTTAAGATTTCAAAAGCTTATCAATATTTTCAATATAATCAAGCGAATCGTCGATGTAGAAATCCAATTCCGGTATGATGCGGAGCTGGCTTTTTACCCTGGTGCCAAGGTTATGGCGGATATCTTTCTTGTGTTGCTTGATAGTCTTGAAAACCAAGGCTTTATCCATTGGCCCAAAGAGACTGAGATACACTTTTGCAAGAGAGATATCAGGCGTAATATTCACTTTTGTAACCGTTACAAGGTAACCGCCAAGGTGTTCACCTGCAAAAATCCTTAATATATCACTCAGATCCTTCTGGATCAGCCTTGCTATTTTTTCCTGTCGTTTTGATTCCATAATGCAAAAATAGGGAATAATGTGTCGTAAAAATTGTTCAATAGCAAGCTGTTAACTTTTCTTTTCAAATTTATCGTCAATCGACTTATCTTTGTTGCATTCCGCAGAAATGCCTAAATCAATATTTCCTGATGAGAAATCTTTCAAAGATACTCAAGTATGCCATACCTTACTGGGGGTTTGCTTCACTCAATGTAATCTTCAATATTATAGGGGTCCTGTTCTCCTTGGCCTCTTTTGCTGCCATCATCCCGGTGCTCAATATACTCTTCAAGCTGGAAGCAACCGTAACATCAGCGCCACCACTTGCCTTAAACTTTGAATCACTCAAATTGAATTTCTATTACCTGATAAGCAGAATGATTGAGCAATACGGCGAACTAACCACTCTGGGCTACATTTGTGGAATTATAGTGCTGGTATTCTTTCTCAAGAATCTGTTCCGCTACCTGGCTATGTACTATATTGCCGAAGTTCGTAACGGTGTGGTGAAGGATATACGCAACTCGATGTACAAGAGGGTGTTGATACTGCCTCTTTCATATTATAGTGAGAAGAGGAAAGGTGATATCATGAGCAGGATGACTACCGATGTACAGGAGGTTGAGTGGTCAATAATGAGCTCTTTGGAGATGATCTTTCGTGATCCCATTACCATAATTTCATACCTGGTCACACTCTTTATCATGAACTTTGAGCTAACACTCATGGTTCTCATCCTCTTGCCCCTTAGTGGCTTGCTAATCGGCCGTATTGGAAGAAGCCTCAAACGCACGTCCGCCAAAGGACAGGTCAAGATGGGTGAATTATTGTCAACCATTGAGGAAACCCTTGGAGGGTTAAGGATCATCAAGGCATTCAATGCCATTGACTGGGCTGATGAGAATTTCAGGGATACCAATCATAAGTATAACCGGCTCATGGTACGTCTATACCGGAAGAGAGACTTGGCATCACCCTTGAGCGAGTTCCTGGGAATTGGAGTTTCCGTATTCGTGATCTGGTATGGCGGCCGCCTTATATTATCACCGGGATCAAGCATGGATGCTGCCATATTC
>JAEYXG010000330.1 GCA_023428585.1 Bacteroidota bacterium | reverse complement strand
TTTCGGGATTCACCTCCATTACTGAATTAAGTGTATATACTAGCCATTAACGATATGAGAAAACTTCTTTCAAATACTACCATTGTTTTGTTTTCGGTCGCAAGTCTTGGTTTTCTTTCGCCTTCATGCTCTGATAGAGCAAGTAAGGAGGGTGTAAACACCGATGGACAATCGGGTATCACTACCTCATTGACACATGAGCAGCTGAAGGATAAAATCAAGGGTGGGTGGGCAGGTCAGACCATTGGCGTGGTGTATGGTGCACCCGTTGAATTCAAGTACCAGGGTTCCATTATAGATGAGTATCAGGTTATCCCATGGAGTGAACATTATGTGAAGTACTGGTGGGACAAGAAACCGGGACTTTTTGATGACATCTACACCGACCTGAACTTCGTGAATGTATTTGAGAAATATGGAGTGGATGCCAATATGGATACCATTGCCTCCTATTGGGCCAATACGGCCTATCATCTGGCACATGCCAACCAGGCTTCTCGCTATAATATCCTCAGGGGACTTAAACCTCCTCAAACAGGTTTCTGGAAGAATAATCCCCATGCCGATGATCTCGACTTCCAGATTGAATCAGACTTCATCGGACTGATGGCTCCGGGTATGCTCAACAAGGCCACGGAGATAGCCGACCGTGTAGGCCATATCATGAATAGCGGCGATGGCTGGTACGGCGGGGTCTTCATGGCTTCCATGTATTCCATGGCGTTCGTTACCAATGATGTAAACCGTATTGTGGAAGAAGCGCTGAGCACAATACCTGAAGGTACCAAGTTCCACGATTGCATTGCCGATGTGGTCAAATGGCACAAGCAGTACCCTGATGACTGGAAGGCTACCTGGTTTGAGCTTCAGACCAAGTGGAACAAGGATGTAGGTTGTCCGAAAGGGGTATACCTCTCCTTCAACATTGATGCAAAGATCAACTCAGCCTATGCAGCAATTGGGTTGCTTTACGGCCAGGGTGACTTCACCAAATCAGTGGATATTGCCACACGCTGCGGACAAGATGCCGATTGCAATGCTGCTTCTGTAGGAGGTATTTTAGGCGTGATGAAAGGCTATTCAGGCATTCCTGAGTTCTGGCTCAAGCCCTTGCAGGAGATTGAACCACTTAACTTTGAAGGTACTGAAATGTCGCTTGCCAAAGCCTATGAACTCAGTTACAAGCATGCACTGGCGGTGATTGCATCTGAAGGCGGAAAAACTGAGGGTGATCAAATCACCATACCCTATAAAAAACCTGTGGCAGTAGCATTTGAACAGAACTTTGAAAATACCTACCCAATAGCCCGCGAACGGATTGACTACTCCATAAGAAAAGACTTTACCTTCAGCTTCAAGGGAAACGGTTACATACTCTATGGCAACATGGTAAAACGCTCAAAGGTTGATCCCGATTACATAGACAAGATTTCCAAGAAATTCGGGTCAGAGACGTTTGGTCTGGCTGAATTGAATGATCCTTATGTGGCAGAAGTAGAAATATATATTGACGGAGCATTGGATGAGAAAGTGTATATGCCCATGAAGAACACCTCCCGCCGACTGGAGCCGGCATGGAAATACCAACTTACAGAGGGTGATCATGAGGTGATGCTTAAATGGATCAATCCTACAGACGACTATGAAATACGGATCAACGACCTGATAGTGTATTCCGAGAAACCGGCGGTTAGTCCGCTGAAGGTTGAGTAGTATTATCATGGTAAACAAGCATTAAATATAACACACGCAGACGGCACAAATGAAAAAGGCATATTTATTTATCAGCATACTCCTGGCATTCAGTGCCTGTAAGCAGACGGGGACTCCCCCTGCCGGCATGCCTGAAAAGGTTACAATGAGTAAAGAGGTGCTCTTTGACAAGATAAAGGGAGGTTGGGCCGGTCAAACCATTGGTTGTACCTATGGCGGTCCCACCGAATTCAAGTTCAAGGGTACGATGATCCAGGATTATCAGCAGATGGTGTGGTACGACGATTATATCCTGGAAACATTCAAGGAAGATCCAGGACTATACGACGATGTATATCTTGACTTCACTTTCGTTGAGATCATTGATCGCCTGGGCTTCAATGCAACGGCCGACTCTTTTGCCGTAGCCTTGGCCAATGAAGACTACAAGCTGTGGCATGCCAATCAGGCAGCCCGGTATAATATCCTGAACGGCATTATGCCTCCTACATCAGGTCACTGGATGAATAATCCGCATGCCGACGACATTGATTTCCAGATAGAGGCTGACTTTGCCGGCATGCTATCGCCAGGAATGATAAATACGGCATCAGAGATATGCGACCGAACCGGACATATTATGAATTATGGTGATGGCTGGTATGGTGGAGTTTTCATGGCTGCCATGTACTCAACTGCCTTCGTTTCAGATGATATTGACTACATCGTTGAACAAGGCCTCAAGCCCATACCTGTAAAGAGTAAATTCTACAAGACCATCAGGGATGTTATTGACTGGCATAAGCAATATCCGGATGACTGGAAAAAATGCTGGTTTGAGTTGGAGAAAAAACACAGCTCTGATATAGGTTGTCCGGAGGGAGTGTTCAACTCTTTCAACATTGACGCATCCATCAATGCCGCCTATGTGGTTATTGGACTGCTTTACGGAGAAAAGGATTTCTACAGGACCATGGACATATCCACCCGCTGCGGACAGGATTCAGACTGCAATCCCGCAACCGCCGCCGGCATATTGGGCGTGGCTATTGGGTACAAGAATATTCCCGCCTACTGGAAACCCGCCATTGAAAAGGTGGAAGATGAGCTCTTCCCCTACTCGCAGTTGACTCTGGCACAGGTTTATGAGCTGAGCAACAAACATGCCTTGTCGCAAATTGAGCAGAACGGCGGATCAGTTAACGGGAATGATGTGAACATAATGGTTCAGAAACCAGAAGTGCTCAGGTACGAAGAATCATTTGAAGGGATGTATCCGGTGAAGGAGTTGTTGGTACGTAAGGATATGCTTGAGAAGGATATAGAGATTGACTTCAACGGCACAGGCAGCGTGGTGCTGGGGAATGTGAAGAACAGCTGCATTGAATACGACAATTCATTCGTGGCCCTGCTGGATGTATATATTGACAATCAGTTGGTGGAACAGGTTAAAATGCCGGTAGACTACATTACCCGCAAATATGATATTTTCCATAAGTACCAACTGAAATCTGACAAGCACAAGTTGGTAATAAAGTGGGTAAATCAAACTCCGGATTTCAGGATATACTTCAAATCATACGTGGTATACGACGATAAACCATTAAAGGCATTCAGTCCGGAAACGGCAACAGATAAAGAAAATTAGAGCCAGATAATCAGGAAACGGCAATAGATAAGGCAAACATAAGGAATATGAAGATGATCCTTCAGGCATCGGTCAAAATACTGCTCATTTCAATCGTTATGATTGGAATGGGAAGCTGTACCGACAAGAATGATATTGATTTGCAGCCTGAACAATTCAAACGATTGCATGAAAAGCAACTGCTTCAAAGCGACCTGCTTCAAAGGGATATGACCTATGCGGTGCTGCTGCCGCCGGAGTACGAAACCTCCCCTGAAACAGCATTCCCCGTGGTATACCTGCTGCATGGCTACGGCGACAATGAAACGGCCTGGTACAAGGGCGGGAACATCATGCAGTACGTCGATATGTACCGTTCTGCATTCAATGTTCCGGCCATTTATGTGATGCCCGAAGGCTACAATAACTACTGGGTGAACAGGTATAACGGCCGTTTCAATCTGATGGACTACATGGTTACGGAGCTGGTTCCTGAGATTGACCGCCTTTATCGTACGCAGAAACACCCCCAGGCACGTGCTGTTATGGGCTATTCCATGGGCGGTTACGGAGCCTTGGTGCTTACTGCCCAACATCCTGAAACCTTCAAGACCGCCATCGTGCTGAGCATGTCGTTCAGGACAGATGAACAGTATCTTTCCGAGCCTTCAAACGTATTCGATTCACAATGGGGCAGTGTGTTCGGAGGCATTGGCACATCAGGATCTGCTAGACTTACAGACCACTTTAAAGGCCTCAGTCCGTTCCACTTCTTCACCAATCCTTCTGATCCTTCTCTCAGCGGTCAAAATTACTTTATTGATTGTGGCGATGACGAAGAGACCCTTTCCTTAACAGGCAATGAACTGCACGCCCTGCTCAGGGAAAAGGGAATAAAGCATGAATACAGAATGAGGAACGGCTCACACAACTGGGACTACTGGCATAAATCGCTGCATGAAGCCTTCACTTACCTGAGCAGCACCTTCACCAATTTACCCTACCCGGATGAAGGTTCGTTTGTTGAAGGAACTGACGCTTACGCGGATACCCTCATTACCCTTTCGGGGAACTCAGCCGGTGTGTCATTCTCGGCATTTCTTCCACCAGCCTATTCTGCATCAAACAACTATCCGGTGGTATACATTATTCACGATACAACCCTGCCTGAGCAACAAGGCACACGTATAAAAGCAGGGATAAACACCGGCCACAATGGAAACCTGTTAGGGATATTCTCACTCAACATGGAGAAAAACAGGCTTCCCCAATCGATTATTGTAGAAATCCCTTACGCGAAATACGCATTGGATACATCAGTCCTCCAGTCGATCATTGGCTCGGTCAATGAGAACTTCAGCACCTATGCAGAAGGCAAATATGCGGTACTGGTTGGTAATAATGAAGCAGGAACCATCACTGCACAACTGGCTTCGGCAATGCCCGACCGTTTCAATGCCTGCCTGCTGTTTGATTCCTCACTTCCTGAGTCCGCCCTGACCTACAATCCGGGTGTTGTATGGTATCTGGATATAACCGACGAAGGCCTGTATTATCAAGAGTATCATGCAATGTACAGGGAATTAAGGTTACAGCGCATACCTCATGAACTTAGGATTCGTCAGGGACTACCGGTGTATGATTCATTCATCTCGGGAATAGATGAAGCCTGCATATTTATAAACAGTCAGCTAAAGAGATAGTATGAAAAAGACAGCTCTCCTCATCACCCTGATCATCGCAATGTGGCAGACAAGCGCCCAATCGCAGCTGCTTGTGATGGAGAGTATGTCATTTTACAGCAAGATACTTGGTCAGGAGGTTCATTACTCCGTTTGTCTGCCACCCGATTACTATGCCGATACCCACATCTCCTACCCTGTCAACTATCTGCTGCACGGGTTGGGAGACGATGAAACCGGATGGCTTGAATATGGAAGCATTTGGAGCCTGTCGGTCAGGGCAATCAGAGAGGGTGATGCCATACCCATGATCTACATTATGCCAGAAGCATTCAGGTCATACTATGTGAATGATTATGCAGGTACCTTCATGTATGAGGATATGTTTGTGAGGGAGCTTGTACCGACCATTGACAGCATCTTCCGCACCAAAAGGGAGGCCGGTCACCGCGCCCTCACCGGTTATTCCATGGGAGGCTTCGGCGCCATGATGCTGCACCTTAAACATCCTGAAGTATTCGGGACTACCGTTCCCCTTAGCATGAGTGTAAGAACGGACGAACAATACATGACGGAAGAAGCTTCAGGATGGGATGAACAATGGGGACGTCTGTTCGGAAAACCGGGCCTCAGAGGGAAAGACCGCATTACGGATTATTATAGAAGCAACAGTCCTTTTCATGTAATCTCCTCCCTCACCCCTGCTCAAAAACAACAACTGAAGATCTACATGCTCAATGGAGATGATGAAGAGACGCTATGCCGCAGCAATGAGGAGTTGCACATACTCATGAACCGTTTGGAATTACCGCATGAATACCGGGTAGTGAACGGCGGACATAGTTTCAGGGTGTGGAGAAATGCCATGACAAATGCACTGCGATTCATCAGCGATTCCTTTGAAGGCAAACCTTTCAGGGGTGATAAGGTTGAAAAGAATACCAAAGCAGCTAAAGTCATGGAAACTACCAGGTTATCTGACGCAGATGAAGTTGGCCATATAATTGCTGGTAAAGAAGAAAAATATCCCAAGTTAAATACGCCGGAATGTGTTAATCACTTCGTAAGCATGGATTTAACCAATGGGAAGATATCGGGAGTCCAAAGCGTATATGTACCTGCAGAATATGCCATATCAAACCGGAACTACCCAATAATCTTCATTTCAGGAGACCATGATTCTCTGCCGCAGGCTGCCATTGCATCCCTGATATTTGAACATCCTTCAGTACTTGACAACTGTCCGCTTATCCTTGTCTTCCTCCCATCCGATCAAGAGATAGCAGGGCTATATGATGAACTTCAGCAGAAGCTGAGGATCAGGAGCGGAAATAAATACCGGTCGTTAATATCCTTGGGAGGTGACGGGGTCAGAGCCCTTAGACAGACCTCGAAGAAATTCCCTATAAATACCATCGTACTCTCGGACAACAGCCTATCACGTGAAAACGCACAAACCATTTTCAGGGATAATGGAGACGGCTTATCAGGAAAGGTTAGGCTCTTTATTGACTATCCTGCCAAGGGCAGGTATGCCGAAGGTAATGGAGCCCTGCACATGCTGCTGCGCGACAGGGAACATTGGCATGAATACAGGGTGCGCGAAGGCAAGGGAGGATTTGAATGGATGTGTGGAGGACTGGAAGAACCATTGGAGTATATTATTGTCAATTTTCACAGATAATCAAACATCAATAGGAACAGATAACTGAAAATGAATTGAAACAGATAACTAAGAATGAATTAGCACCTACAACTGAGAATGAATTAGCATAGATAATCAAATATTAAGAGAGAATAAATTATTAACCAATCACAAAAAACAACTTGATATGTTCATTGTAAACAGTTACATGCTGGCAGTTGTGTTCTGCTTTGTTACCATGTTGTGCTGGGGATCGTGGGGTAACACCCAGAAACTTGCAGCCAGAACCTGGCGTTATGAATTATTTTATTGGGACTATGTACTTGGAATAGTACTCTTTTCAATTATAATGGGACTTACGCTGGGCAGTATAGGTGAAAACGGGAGGAGTTTCATCCCCGACCTGATGCAGGTCAGCGCATCCAATTTCGGCAGCGCATTTTTGGGTGGTATCATCTTCAATGCTTCCAACATTCTGCTTTCAGCTGCTATTTCATTGGCAGGAATGGCAGTTGCATTCCCCGTTGGAGTTGGTCTTGCATTGGTTCTTGGAGTGTTCATCAACTATTTTGGAGCACCCTATGGAGATCCAGTGATGCTTTTCATAGGTGTCGGTCTTATTGTAGTAGCCCTCGTTTTCAACGGCATTGCCTATGGAAAAATGAGCAAGGGTAAAGATAGGGCCACATCGAACAAAGGATTATGGATAGCATTGAGCGCCGGTTTCCTTATGTCGTTCTTCTACCGCTTTGTAGCTGCCGCCATGGATCTCGAGAACTTCGAATCACCCACTCCGGGTATGGTCACCCCCTATACAGCCGTTTTCATTTTTGCATTGGGGATGCTCTTCAGCAATTTCTTCTTCAACACACTGCTTATGAAAAAGCCGTTCGTGGGAGTACCTGTTACCTATAAAGCCTATTTTAGTGGCAATATCAAAACCCATACAGTAGGATTGCTTGGAGGTATCATCTGGTGCCTTGGAACCTCCCTAAGCTATCTGGCAACAGGTGAAGCAGGCGCAGCAATATCTTATGCCCTGGGACAGGGAGCAACCATGGTAGCAGCTTTCTGGGGTGTATTTATCTGGAAAGAATTCAAGGGATCCTCAAAATCTGTCAATCTCCTGCTATTCCTTATGTTCCTGCTCTTTACCAGTGGATTAGCGCTGATCATCATTGCTGGAAACAGCTAGTATTGTATTACAAAGGTAACAATGCGTATTATATAACCATCTGTTACCCAATTAACCCACAAAGTAATAATCAACGAAACAATTATTAAACCAACAAATAAATTAATCACTAAAACCAAAATTCATGAAAAAGTACATTTCTTTCTTTATGATGGCCGCAATTGCGGTTACTTCATTAACCATGACCTCCTGCAACAAGGATGACGATGACGACGATGATGAAATCGTGGTAGAAGCCTCCAAAATCAAAACCATCAGTGTCAACTACGGCGATGGTGTGGAAGGTTATGAATTCAACTACGACGCCAATGACCGTATTACCAAGATCTACAACACCTGGGAAGGTGAAGCCGTAGATACCATCAGTTATGACTATTCAGTTGCCGGCAAATTAACTATTACTAAAGAAGACTGGCCAACTGTATACGAACTTAACAGTGAAGGCATGGTTACCAAAGAGATTTGGGATGAAACCAGTTATGCTACCTATACTTATGATGCCAATGGATACCTCACTGCCATTAATGAATTCTGGGATGGTGCCAATCATAAAAAATACGAACTTGAAATAGCCAATGGAAATGTTACCAAACACAACCGTTATGGTGATGATGGTGCTATCAACCGTATCAAGACCTTCACATATACAACCGGCGACAACAAATCAGAATTACAGCAGACCAATGCCGTTGATTCCAATTGGAAAACGGTAGGCGGTTTATTCGGCAAGTCGAGTTCTAAACTGGTTGATTATCTCGAATACTGGGATGCAGGTGACGAAGCAAACAAAAGAACCACTACCATTACCTATACCTTTGATGCAAAGAACAGGGTAAGCACCATGGTAAGGGCAGGTGCCGACTGGCAGGAAGATTACGCCTTTACCTATTACGAATAAAACGAGAGGGAGGTTTTATATCAGTCGGCATTAACTGGCTGAACAATACCAAAGGGCGGCAGTTGCTGCCCTTTGCTGATTATTACGGGTAGAAAGTATTGGAAAAAGGTTTAAAGAGGTTCAAAATAGTTCAACATGGTTCAAAGCCATTCAAAGCTATTCAAAAGGATGTTTTGAATGCGGAATAGCCTCCCCTGAATGCCTTACTCTTCCGTTCCGCCTATTACTTTCTTGTCTATATATCGGGAGTTCATGATACGCAGCATTCCCATGTAGTCTACACTGAACTTTACCAGGTCGCCGGTTCTGTATTTATTCTTATTGATGCCCAGATCAAGGACGATCATGTCAGAACTTGATCCCGCAAATTTTATATCAGGATCAACAGGTGTTATATGGTTGATCTCAACATCCAGCAATCCCAGATCAAGTATTGCCCGGAAAGAGGTTTTACCTGCTTCATCCTCTTCGAATTCAAAGGAATGACCTTCAACGTTTGTACCCATGGATCCGCTGGGCACAGTAGGCTTCTCAATAAGTTCAATGATTTCAGCATAAAGTTCGAAAGCATTGTGCATATTGCCCAAGGTAGTGTCATGATAGACATCTGTACCCAGAAAGAGTGTTTCACCTACCCTGAAGTGATTGATTCCCTTGGGAAGCAGCTTTTCAAAAATCAAGGGTATGGATACGGAAGAACCTCCTGATACATAGGGTATCTTCTTATTGAATTTAGCCTCAACAAGTTGCTCATAGAGGCTCAACTGTATCAGCTTGTCGTGGTTGGGCAATACCCCGTAAAGGCAGGTAAGGTTGGTACCTATTCCCACTACTTCGATGTTTGGAAGTTCAAATACCTTCTCATAAAACTGCATGAAATCGTCGCGCATTACTCCCTCTCTGAGTTCACCCATTTCAATCATGATCAGGATTTTATGAATCTTGTTTTGTCGAAGAGCCTCTTCAGAGATCAGCTTGATGGTTTTGAACTGCGTATTTACGCTTATATCAGCATATTTAACCAGTTCAGGAATGGAGCGGCTTGGAGGTGGCTTGATGTAGATTGTCTCTATTTTAGGATCTATTTTCTTGATTGCCCTCAGGTTGGTGATACGGGAATCACATAACTGACTGACGCCTAACCTGACAACCTCTTCAAGAAAGATCCTGTTTCCACACAATACTTTTGTAACAATAGCCCATTGAATACCTTCACTGCTGAATAAATCAGAAAGGTATTTAAAGTTTTCGCTGAGTTTTTTTCTGTTTAATGTTATATATGCCATCCTTTTTGCTTACCGCGATAACCTCATTTCAAGATACTTATTGGAGAAACCAAGATTCTTGTAGAGATGCCTCGCGGGATTGTCGGGTTCCACATGCAGGGCTATGTTGCCCTTGCATTGTTCAATAGCTTCCTTCATTAGCCTTTTACCGACCCCTTTGCCACGGTGGTCACGATGTATTGCAATATAAACAAGTATATTCTCAGGAATATAACCCGACATACCGGTTTCATTAACCACCACGGCACCGATTATTTCGTGTTCATTTTCCAGTTTCAAGGTAAAACCACCAAATGACTCTATGTCCTTAACTGAAAAATCAATGGCCTTGTGGATGTCTTCCCATTTATCGCCAAATTGGTCAAGGTGTTCAAATAAAAAATCGGTTATCGCCTTCTTATCAGTGATATCAGGCTTTTGCTGAGGTGTATATGTTGTTGTTCTATCCATACTGAGACTTTAATATTTACAAATATAATATTTTATCGTTAAATGGCAAGACTTTTTAAGGTTTTTTAGGATAATGCAGATAGCAGCTCCCCAATTTGTTACTGCGTGATGATAAGTACAGCCATCTGAAGGATAGCAGCTTATAGTATATGATAAATAGTTGGCGATTTCATGTTAAACAAATTCCTCAAGCCGATTGTTGCTATCGGTTTTATCGTTAACTTAGTAATCCATTTTTTGGAGTCATTCAGTGCGGGTATGTAAATGCAATGGATGCGGCAATAAATCAATGGGTCATTAAATAATAAATCAAGTATAACTAAACCAAATACGTAAAGAAATATGGACAGTAATTCAGATGGAATGAGCAAATGCCCCATTACAGGTGCAACAGGCAAGCATCACCCCGGTGTGGGCGGTACAAAAAACGTAAACTGGTGGCCCAATCAGTTAAAACTCAATACTCTGCGACAGCATTCATGCAAGTCCAACCCTATGGGGAAGGCGTTTGATTATGCCAAGGAGTTCAAGAGTCTTGATTATAAGGCGCTGAAAAGTGATCTGCACAAGTTGATGACCGATTCACAGGATTGGTGGCCAGCAGATTACGGTCATTATGGTCCTTTCTTTATTCGCATGGCCTGGCATAGTGCAGGTACCTACCGTATTGGCGATGGTCGTGGTGGTGCCGGTAGTGGTCAGCAGCGTTTTGCTCCGCTCAACAGCTGGCC
>JAEYXG010000337.1 GCA_023428585.1 Bacteroidota bacterium | reverse complement strand
GGGTTAGGCCTGGCATTGTGCAAGCGGATTGTCCACAGGCATAAGGGTAATATATCAGCCACCGGCAGCCCTGGTACCGGTGCTGTTTTTCATATCCTATTACCCATCAGGCAAAATAACCAGTAATCAGTTCATTATTAACCCAAATTAAATAAATACCAATTTCAAATGGTCGAAATAAAAACAAAACAAAACGCTGCCAGCGTGGAGGATTTTATCAATTCTGTTGAAGATGCTAAAAAACGCATCGACAGTTTTAAATTATTAAAAGTGATGCAGAAGGCAAGTGGTGAAGAACCTAAAATGTGGGGAGCTACACTTATAGGCTTTGGTAAAATCATAGTAAAAAGTCCTAAAACAGGCAGGGAAGTAGAGTGGCTGCGTATAGGCTTCTCTCCCCGTAAAGCCAATCTTTCATTGTATCTCACCGGTGATATTAAGAAGTATGATGCTTTTTTGAAGAAGTTGGGTAAACATAAAACCGGTGTCGGTTGTCTTTATATTAATAAGTTGGATGATGTTGACCCGGATGTTTTGAAGCAACTGATAGATGCCGCTGTTAAAGCAGATCACTTTGACTACTAGACTATAATGTGTTAATGAATACTAATCCTCCTTGAATGTTATGTCAAGAATGATGCTGTCGCCCGAACAACAAAAGGAGCTACTCAGTATATTGAAAGCCCGTTTTGAGAAACAGATGAACCGCCATGCTGGGTTGGAATGGTCGAAGTTGCAAGCTAAACTGGAAGCCAATCCTGAAAAGTTGTGGTCTCTTTATGAAATGGAAAGAACAGGTGGTGAACCTGATGTGGTAGGTTATGATAGCAGTGCAGGTGAATTCATATTCTATGATTGCTCGGCAGAAACACCAAAAGGCCGTAGAAGCATCTGTTATGACCATGTAGCATTGGAGGACAGGAAGGAACATAAACCTCAGGACAGCGCTTTGAATATGGCAGCATCAATGGGCATCGAACTCTTAACCGAAGAACAATATCGGGAACTACAGCAGTTGGGAAATTTTGATACGAAAACGTCCAGTTGGGTGAAAACCCCGGCAAAAATTAGAGATCTTGGCGGTGCCCTTTACTGTGATCGACGATATAACCATGTATTCCTTTATCATAATGGCGCTGACTCTTACTACGCTGTCAGGGGTTTCCGCGGTAAATTAAAAGTCTGAAATATTTTTTTACTTTCTCTTGCTTTCTGTCATTTATTGTATTAGCTTTGCAGCGCAAAGTACTTTTCAATGAAAGAAGAAAAAGATTATATCAGGGATATTGCCGAAATTCGCTCTATGATGGAGCGTTCCTCCAAATTCTTGTCCCTCTCCGGTTGGTCGGGAATCATGGCAGGTGTTTATGCATTGTCGGGGGCTTACATTGCCTGGAAGGTATTCCTCTTTAACCCAACCTATATGGCTTATGGTTTATTTGAACCCATTCCCGACTTTCTCAATGTTTTCCTATTATCATTACTTGTACTGTCATTAGCTCTTGGCACAGCTTTTCTTGACTCATATAGAAAGGCACGAAGCAAAGGAGAGAGAGCATGGAATGCTATTTCAAAGAAGCTTTTGGTAAACTTGGCTGTCCCGTTATTAGCCGGTGGAATTCTTATTCTTGCTGTTGCTGCTGCGGGATTGATTGGTTTAGTGATACCATTAATGCTTATCTTCTATGGTCTGGCTTTATACAACGGCGGTAATTTCACTTATAGAGCTGTAAAAATCCTTGGTTTAGTCCAGTTGACTCTGGGATTAATTTCATGCTTCTTTATTGAATATTCATTGCTTATCTGGGCATTTGGATTCGGCGTAGTGCATATAATCTATGGTATATACATGTTTAGGAGCGTAAAGTGAAAATATCTATAAATGGTTTAAATAAAGCTTTTGAAAGCCGCATACGCCTCGGCATCATGTCGGTATTGGCTGTCAATGACATGATTGATTTCAATGCCCTCAAGGAGTATCTTGATTTGACTGATGGAAATCTGGCAAGTCACCTGAAAGCGTTGGAAAAAGAGGAGTATATAACCGTTGAGAAGTCATTTATTGGCAAGAAACCAAATACCAAATACCTCCTGACTAAAGTGGGTAAAAGAGCCTTCGATGAACATCTCAAAGCACTTGAGCAATTGATAGATTCGCAGAAATAACTATATTTTTTTTAACTTGGAACTTTGAAATGCAAAGTACTTTTAATCTATATCTTAAACAGGCTTTAACTAATCAAATTCATCATTATGGAAACTCATGAAAAATCATTTATTGAAACAATTAGTCACTTTATTCGTCAATCGGTAACCTTAAAGCTGGTATCCATCTTCATCCTTATGCTACTACTCATGATTCCAATGGAATTTGTCCGTTCTCTCATTAGTGAAAGAGATGCTTTGCGCGAATCAGCCATAAAGGAGGTTAGTGATAAATGGGCAAATGAACAGTATTTATACGGACCTATTTTAACCATACCATACAATAAACAAGTACTTGAGGATGGTAAGACCAGATCAGTGAGGGAAGAGGTGCATATTCTGCCATCCATGCTCACTGTTGATGCTAATGTTGAACCTCAATCACTCTACCGGGGAATTTATAAGGTTGTGGTATATGATTCAAAAGTCTCTTTTAAAGGTAGTTTTACCGGACTGGAAGATTACCTGGCTGACCTAAACCAGTATGAACTTTTGTGGAATGAAGCATTCCTTACAATAAACATCTCAGACTTGCGTGGTATAAAGGATAAAGTGGAAGTTACCTGGAATGGGACAGCTATTCCTGTTGAGCCGGGTTCAAAGATACCTGAACTGGTGACTTCCGGAATTACTGTCAATAATATTATAACGGATGTTCCTGTCGCAAATGTCTTTGATTTTTCCTTCGATCTTCATCTTCAGGGAAGTCAGTATCTAGGTTTTATTCCACTCGGTAAAGAAACAAATGTAAAGCTCGCATCCAACTGGCAGGATCCTAGTTTCTCAGGTTCATTCCTGCCGGATGACCGCACAGTAAATGAAAAAGGATTCAGTGCAACTTATAAGATATTGGAACTGAACAGAAACTACCCTCAGTTTTGGACCGCAAACCAGCATTTTCAAAGTATGCAAAACAGTGCCTTCGGTGTCGACCTTCTACTACCTGCCAACGACTATCAAAAAGCAACACGATCAGCCAAATATGCCTTATTGGCAATTGCATTGACTTTTCTAACGTTTTTCTTAGTCGAAATATTCAATAAGAAAAGAGTCCACCCATTTCAGTATGTACTCATCGGACTGTCGTTGGTTCTTTTCTACACCTTGCTGATTTCCATTTCTGAGCATTCCAATTTCGACTTGGCCTATTTCATCTCCAGCGTTTCAGTGATAACCATGATTGGACTCTATTCCAAAACAATCCTCAATAATCTAAAGCAAACAATAGTTCTGGTAATGGTACTCTGCCTTACCTATCTATTTGTATACATTACCCTGCAGATTCAGGATTATGCCCTGCTTATTGGAAGTGTAGGATTAACCTCTATTCTTGCTCTAACAATGTACATTACACGTAAAGTGAATTGGTATGATCTGAGCTCAATCAAAAAAGGTGATTCTTCGGCGGAATAAATTTGAAGTAGTTTTAGATTCAGTTATTAGAAAGGGAGGTAGTTGAATACCTCCCTTTTTATTTTATATCCAATCTTATTAACATTCTATCTCTCTTGTAAAAGCCAATTGGAATGAATCCCTGAAGGGATGGTCAATAAAGTGGTTACAATTTGATTAATTGATCTCCTTTAGTGACAAACAAACATAGAGAAGAATCAATGAAACTTTTCATTTCGTGAGAGCAACTCTATGATCTCCCTGATTCTTTTATTCCGCGTTTCGGGTTTCTTGGCTGTCTGGAGCCTGAATCTTACCCTCGGCTATCAACCGTTCAACTATACCCACATTCCTCTTTGACCAAATACTTCTCGGTCTTCTGGGTGTGAATTTCTGCACATAGTATTGATAAACAGATTCTACTTTACAAATATATGCTTGCGCAAGTAAAAATTATAGAATGTGGAAATTATGTAACATTATATCAACTTTATGTAAACTTTGTTGTTGTACTATAAAGAAGCACGAATTTAAAGGCCTGATAATAAAAAACATAGATATGGAATCGATAGGAACAGTCGCCGGACTGTTATACACAGACTACAAAAGCTCTTCTTGCATTGTAACCGTTTTACAAAATCCCACTAACGGCCAACTCATCTCTGTTTTGGTTGATGACGGTGAGGACATACAGGAATACAACTACAACAAAGGAAGAACAGGCATTAGTTATGGAACTGATCAGTTGCAATGGGGCTTGTTTGCGTAAGTACAAAGGACTGCGTTTTGCACTAACTCTTAAGAGACTTGGCAGGATTTAAAGCTTTTCACTGCTTTTCAATTTCCCAAATGAATATCTTACACCCCACAAGGTTCTTACATTTACATAATCTCTCAATAACTCAGGAGCCAATTCAAATAACAGCGATAACTTCTTGAAATCCTGTAAAGGATAAATTTCAATGGATGCTGGTATCATGATCCCATAAAATTCTCTTGCCGATGAAGCAAGCCCTATTCCAACTGAGAACCGGTGATAAGCCCTTGGTTTGAAGTTATAAAAACCATCTAATTCAAAAATAACATCATTTATGTCTCTATTTGCGAAGGCTTTAATTTCTCCGCTAATTGGTTTATTTTGTGATGTATTAATTCCAATGGCATGAACTGAATAACTTGTTAGACCAATCTGAGCATATGATTGATAACTAATGCAAACAAAAAGTATTAAAATTAGCAAACTGAGTTTTTTAGTTGTTCTCATTGGTAATAGTAGATTAGGTACATTAATATAAATGTTATTATTATCCTTCAAAATTGCAAAGGATTTCTTTAATAACCAAATAATGCTCAATTCTCCTAACTTATCATTCCATTTATCTTCCTCATTTCCTGCATCTTTCTTCATAAAGATGCATCTCTAATTTAATTAACTTTATTTTCCATTTCCCGGGCAACCTTTTTCAAAAATTGAGTTTTCACGATATATGCAAAGGCAGGATGAATCTTTGTTGAATAGACTCCGTAAAGGCGAAAGGAAAGCAATGGAGGAACTTTATGATAACTATGCCCCGGTTCTGCTGGGTGTTGCTTTACGTTACTGTGATTGCAAAGAAGATGCTGAAGACCAACTTCATGAGTCCCTGCTTAAAATATTGAAAGGAATCAATGGGTTTAAACCATCATTTGAAGGGGCTTTTGAAGTTTGGATGCGTCGGGTAACTGTGAACCAGTGCCTCTCATCCATGACTAAAAAGCGGGATTTCAGGCTAACAGAAAGGATAATTGATAACGAGTTTTTTGAACCTCCTGTTGATGACCAAATCATCGACAACTTACCTGATCTGAATCCTGAACAGATTATTGAAATGATGCATAGTCTGCCTGTTGGATACCGCACCGTGCTCAATTTGTATGTTTTTGAACAGATGTCACATAAAGAAATTGCCAATAAACTGAGTATCACGGAGAATACTTCAAAAACCCAGCTTCTAAAGGCAAGAAATGCTATGAAGAAGAAGCTTGAGATGATGATGAGCAAAAAGGAGGCAACAGGATGAAAGGGAAAGAAAGAATGGATAATTGGTTACGTGAAAGTATGAAAGAATATAGTCCGGTAGCTCCTGCTGAATCTCGCCGGCGATTTCTGTCTGAAGTGCCTACTGGTAATGCAACTAGTTCCTGGAGGAGGTTCACCTATGTTGCTTTAGGTTTAATGATTATAATTTCGGTGATTGGTATATTTCTTTGGTTTGGTGGAAACGAATCATCAGTTCAGGAAAATGCTAAGCCAAAGGATAAAGAAATCGTGCAGACTGATCCTATGTTGTCCCAGTCTGAACAAATTGTAAATAACAGTTCCCCAGTTAATAACATCTCTGCAACAGGACTTCCTGATCATGTACCGGGTAATTTAAAGTACACTGCACAGCCGGAAGAATCAGGAAGACTAGGCAGAGAAATAGAATTGGAAGATGTTGTTCTAGTTAATGCAAAAACCGGCACATCCCAGGTGGTAGCCATTGAGAATCAGTCAAATGATGATTTGGTGATAAATGACAAACTGGTAGTGTTTGAAACTGCTGATGGGACTTTACTAACTAATGATCTGAAACCGGTTGGCTCAAATGAGTTGGATCTAGCTCCATTACCTGCTGTGGAGTCTGACAAACCCCTTACAACGCCAGTTCAACCTGAAAATCATGTTAAGAATAGCAGTGCAAATAAGTATCTTTTAATGTACTATCGTCCTGAACTGATATGGAATATCATTGAGAATGAAAAGCTTGTCCATAACTTTGGTTTAGAATGGCGGGCAAGCATCTTCAACGACCGGTATTCCTTAGGCACAGGCGTCGGATTATCGCGAAGCAAGGGTAATTACGAATATGCAGTTGATTATCTCGAGTATCTGGGTAGTTATCAGAAGCTTGATTCTATCAGCTTTAACTGGGATCCCCGTAACTTCCTTATGGAACAGACCAGACATACCTCTGAACAAGTTGTGTTTGATAGTGCTGTTAAAACCAATTATGCCCGGGTATATAGAAAATTCACCTACCTGCAGGTGCCGCTGATAATGCAATATGATTTAATCAGTCGAGAAAAGTATTCGCTGGGATTGCGTTTTACTCCCATCTTGTCTGTGTTATTGACGAAAAAAGCGGTTGATCTTAAGTATGATGCCGGTTTAAATCAAGTGATTCAGATTAACAGGATAACCTCAGAGAGAGTGCATACCAACTGGCAATTATCTGCCGGTATCAGTTACCGAAGGAAACTAAGTAGTAATCTGTTACTTGAAGCAGAGCCGGGGTTCTCTTATTATTTCAATTCAGTTTATGAAAAATCAAATGATTCGTCGTCCCCTTTTGGGGCATCCATCAAAATAGCAATTGGTATAAAATATTAATAGTCAAACATTTGTCATTCAACTAAAGCTAAAACTATGAAACGTTTACTATTCTTTCTATTCGGCTTCCTAACACTCACTTCCGTAGCTCAGATTCCTGAGATTTATGCAACAGTCAGTGGTACAGTCTCGAATGCAGGGACAAACATTCCTGTTCAAGGCCATCTCATTCAAGTCTCCATGTATTCCAATGACAGTACCGGTACTACTGTATTGGGTGAGGTTTATTCGGATGAAAGCGGTCAGTACTTTTTTACTGGTTCCATCATAGGTACTGAAGGCTGGCTGCAAGTACAAACAGAGATCTGCAACGGACAATACCAGACTGAAGTTTACCCAATAAGCATTAACGCTGTGAACGACTTCTATCTCAATTTCTATGTTTGCAGTACACCGGGCTGTCAGGCCTATTTCTCATGGTACAATACATCTGACTTCACTTTCCAGTTTCTGAACCAGTCAATTGGCGAAAACCTTAGCTGTTATTGGTCGTTTGGCGATGGTACATATTCCAATGAATTCAATCCGCTGAAAACGTATTCTTCAACAGGTATGTATGATGTAACGCTAAGTATCATTAAGCCTGATTCCAGCTGCAGTTCCAGCAGTACACAATACCTTTTCATAGGTGATACTATAGTACCCGGTTGCCAGGCTTATTTCGAAGCAGTTCCGGCTGATCCCAATGGGCTAACTTATAATTTTCTGGACAGATCCATGGGTAACATTGATACTTGGTTCTGGGAATTCGGTGATGGCAATTCTGCTTATGGACAATTCCCGGTGCATACCTATGCTGAACCGGGTATTTACGAAGCTTGTCTTACTATTTCTTCCCCTGATAGCAGTTGTTATGACAATGTTTGTATGACTCTTGTTGTTGGAGAAACCAATACCTGTGTGGCTCAGTTTGCCTGGTATCCTGTTGATTCAGTCAATAATCTATTTGCCACACAGTTCCTTGACTTATCCTATGGTAATTTTACTGATTGGTCATGGAGTTTTGGTGACGGAACAGGCAGTTCAGAACAAAATCCGATACATAATTACGCAAGTGCAGGTACTTATACCGTATGTCTGACGGTGACAGGTCCCGACTGCCAGAGTTCATGGTGTTCCGACGTATATATTGATGTGATATATCCAATGTGCTTCAATTATTTTACATATATAAATGCAGGTACAACTGTTGAATTTACGGGTTATCATTCAACTGACATACCTGCATCCTTCCAATGGGACTTTGGCGATGGAGAAACTGCCATGGGTAATCCAATTACACATAATTATGCAGCTCCGGGAATTTATTTTGTAACACTCAGTTCATGGGACGATAATCAATGTTATGCTACATCAGCTATGGAAATTGTAATAGGCGATACCATTGCATTCAATCAGGTGTATGGTCAGATCTTTGAACTCAATTGGCCACTTACCAGTGGATTCGTTATGATCTTTTCATCGGCAGCCGATTCAAACTACTACCCATATTTCGATATGGCACCTGTAGATCCAACCGGTGTATTTGTATTCCCCATGGTCCCCAATGGAAATTACAATATACTGGCTATTCCTACAGATGGGAGCACCTATCTGCCAACATACTATGAAAGCACCTTATTCTGGCAGGATGCCTCTGTAGTTGTGGCTGGTGAAACTCAGAATCCGATAAACATACAACTTGTCTCTGCTCAGGGTAACGCTACTCCAGGTAACGGTGTTATCACAGGACAGATCAACCAGGCAGGTTTACGTGATGGTTTTATTGATCAGATTGTTGTCTATTTAACTGACAGTGAATATCATATCCTCGAGTTCACGCAAGTAAACAGCAATGGTGAGTTCTCATTTAATAACCTTGCTTATGGAACTTACTATATTAAACCCGAACTATCAGGAGTTTATAGTGAATATCAGATGATCAACCTTTCGGCCGCACAAACAGAAGTGCTTGTAAACCTCACTTTCACCGGAAATTACATCCTTAGTAAGCCTGAAAATATGTCATCAGCTGCAGATGTTACTATTTATCCAAATCCGGTAAATGAATCAGCAAGGATTATATTCAACCAGACTGAAAGCGGAGTTGTGAGCCTGAGCCTGCTTGACTTATCAGGTAGGAATATCTTGAATCAATCTGAAAAGATAGGTTACGGTGCTGCACAGATAGATATGCCGGTAAAAACGATTCTGCCGGGTATTTATATTCTGAAACTACGTTTTGAGGACGGTACGGAAGTTAGCCGCAAACTAATTAAGAATTAACATTAAATAAGTATACCGATTTCAAATCCTGAAGGTACCCCTGAGCCGGTTGTTGATGATCATTTCATTGAACGAAAAACCGGTACAGGGGTATCTTTATAATTCAATTATATGGGTAAGTGATTTGAGAATAGCGTATTGTGTTTCTTCTTTTTTCATATACGTGTAGAATTGTAAGTTTTTGCTGATTTCAGTAAAAATTTCTCTAGTTTTACATCTTTGATCAATCAATATGACAACGAAAGAACTGCACCGGAAACTTCTTGATGCCTATACCCTTAGAAATCTGAACATCATTTCTCTCACCCTGATAAATCTCTATAAGAGCAAACAATTTTCAAAGTTGCGACGTATTGCTGAAATTATCAGTGATAGTATAGAGATTGAAATTCATGACAATGGCAAAGGATTTTCAAAACTCATTATGTTGTATCATCCTGATCGAATCCATTATTATATCAATGAAATCAACAGACTGGCTGGGCTGGATGACCTTGACGGACTTCTCAACCATGCCCATATACTTAAACTGGAACGTATTGAGGAGATTGCGGCTTCATTGAATGCCTTTGAAGATATTGATTATTCACCTGTTTACGAATGGGACCTGAATACTGAAGGCTTCAGTGTATCATTTGATACAGATCCCTCATCTCCAAAAGAGAGCAGGCCGCGCAAACAGCGTTTGGAATACGATTTTTACGATGCCGTGAAACTCAGGCAATATGGTAACACTGACGTGGAATTCCCTCCCTACTATCTGGAGGATATTGATGAATTTGAACTTTCATCAGCTCATATAAACGACCTCGACGGTGTTCAGTACTGTATTCATGCCAGGGTAATGGACTTATCAAATAACAAGATCAGCGATATCAGACCACTTGCCGGTCTTTCATACCTTGAAGAACTTAATATTTCTGATAACCAGATTGGGAGTATAGATACCTTGAGCAATTTGCAGAACTTGAAACGACTCTTTCTTTCGAACAACCGGGTTGATGATATCAGTCCGCTTCTGGTACTTAATAAACTGGAATATGTTGAACTATCAGGGAACAACATCAGTTTAGGACAAATCAATGAACTTCAGGAAGTTGGTGTAACTGTTGATTTATAGTTCCTTACAAGGTAAATAAACACCCTGAAAGTCTTATTTCAAGGTATTCCGGCTTATGTTCAATCATGTATTTCCACGTATTTATCTCAAGTAGAGCCAAACTTCACCACATACTCCGTATTCACAATGGAGGTAACTGCCATCAGCAGGAAGATAACACCAATGAAATACCCGTACACTGCACCACCCGCATACGTTATCATCCATATTCCGATTGCTGAAACAACAAGGGCGATCAGGTATTTCCTGATACTGTCATTTTTCGTTTTTTCCATGTCAGCACGATATTGGTCAACCTCAAATATACGAAAATAATACGTGTTATTCAAGTTTACCCGGAAGGCAACATCATAATTTTACCACTGAGCAGTATTTAACCATGCCAAATTGTCATAATAATTTTAAGGCACAATCTTTGATTAGATAGCAAGCAATGCATTAACTTTGTAATTTATCTATTGTAACAAATCAATCAAAATAAATGAAACCAGAATCTGAATACGAAAGAGTTGAAAACCTGATCATTGGATCAGGGCCCGCCGGTTATACTGCTGCCATTTATGCTGCCAGGGCCGATTTAAAACCTGTGGTTTACCAGGGCATGCAACCCGGTGGACAACTTACCGGAACTACTGAAGTGGATAATTTCCCCGGATATCCCAATGGTGTTCAAGGACCGGACATGATGCTTGACTTGCAACACCAGGCTGAACGCTTTGGCGCCGACCTGCGTTGGGGTGTGATTACAGAGGTTGATTTCTCAAAACGGCCTTTTAAAATTACTACCGACGATGATAAGGTAATACTGGCCGACACCGTTATTATTGCTACAGGTGCCACTGCCAAATATATTGGCCTTGAATCAGAAGTAAGATATATTGGTCATGGCGTTTCGGCTTGTGCTACCTG
>JAEYXG010000264.1 GCA_023428585.1 Bacteroidota bacterium | reverse complement strand
CACCCACAATGATGGTACACTCCCAAAAATCAAGAAGGGAGTCCTCAATCCCACTGATGTATTTCCTGATAAAAAGATTGACGCTGAGACGGCATCAAGATTGAATATGCTTTATGCACGTGATTACAAGATGGGAACTGACATCAATATAATTTGGCGAGGTTTTAGAAACATGGGCCGTGCTTGATGACTAATTTATTCTTAACTCTTGGCATAATTCAGTAAACCTTTTGCATACAAGTTTGTTAAATACGGAATCGCTGAAAGCGATAGTTTAACTGGCTTTAACAGCCAATCAATTTATAAATATTATGGCACAATTTGAAGTTATAATGCCCAAGCTGGGCGAGAGTATTATTGAAGCAACCATAACCCGTTGGCTTAAACAGCCAGGTGATACTATAGAAGAGGATGATGCAATAGTGGAAATTGCCACCGACAAAGTTGATTCAGAAATACCTTCACCTGTTGAAGGCCAGCTCATTGAATTAAAATATAACGAAGGTGACATTGTTGAAGTAGGAAAAGTAATTGCAATAATTGAAACAGAGCCCGGAAAATCCAAACCTGTTTCAGCTAATGCCACAACTAAAGGAGAACAGTCAGTACCTTCAACTGATTCAGTTGAAACTGAAAAGGTTGTAGATGAAAGTAAAAACCACCAACCAGTTGCTGAGGGAAAAAATATTGCCGGGAAGAATTCTGAAATTGAAATTTCCGACCGATTCTATTCGCCATTAGTAAAAAATATTGCCAAAACTGAAGGTATATCAATAGGCGAACTCAACAAGATTACCGGTACCGGAAAAGAAGGACGGGTTACAAAAAATGATCTGCTTTCATTTATTGAGAATAGAAATGACCAGCCTGCCCAGACGTCAGAAACTGCTAAACAAGTACAGGCTAAACCCGAAATAACTCAGGAATCAATTAAGGCAACTATTCCTTCAACATCTAAACCGGCACCACAAGTTACTGCGCACCAAGGTGATGAGATTGTTGAAATGGATCGTATGCGCAAGCTTATTGCTGACCATATGGTTATGTCAAAACAGGTTTCTCCACACGTGACTTCTTTTATTGAAGTTGACGTTACAAATATGGTTCAATGGCGTGAAAAAGTTAAGAATGATTTTTTTAGCCGTGAGAAGGAGAAGATAACTTTCACCCCGATATTTGTTGAAGCTGCTACAATGGCAATCAAAGAACTTAGGGGTGTTAATGCATCAGTTGATGGTTACAATGTAATACTACGTAAGAATATAAACATTGGTATTGCAGCTGCTTTACCTACTGGTAACCTGATTGTACCTGTCATTAAAAATGCTGATCAAAAGAGTTTGCTTGGACTTGCCAAAGAAGTAAATAGTTTGGCAGAGAAAGCTAGAAAGAACAAACTTGATCCCGATGATATTCAGGGTGGCACCTTTACAATAACCAATCTTGGTACATTTGGCAGCATTACCGGCTCACCGATTATCAATCAACCCCAGGTGGCAATTCTGGGATTGGGTGTTATCAAAAAGAAGCCTGTTGTATTGGAAACCGAACAGGGTGATGTTATTGCAATACGGCATATGATCATCTTGTCATTAGCTTACGACCATAGAGTTGTTGACGGTGCGCTTGGTGGCAAGTTTTTACAGAAAATGCAACAAATATTAGAAAGCTTTGACACAAACAGGGTAATCTAAAGTGTATTTTATCTAAATTAGCAGCATCAGGAATAATACAGTTTCTGATGCTTTTTTATTTTAATGGAACTAAACCTTATTAAACCACTTGCCGTGTTTGACCTGGAAACAACAGGTACAAATGTAGCCACTGACCGGATTATTGAGATCAGTATAATAAAAATCAATCCTGATGGTAAGGAACAGATATTTACCCAAAGGGTCAATCCTACCATTCCAATTCCACCCGAAGCTACCGCTGTTCATGGCATAAGTGATGAGGACCTGGTAGATGAACCAACTTTTGCTGAACTTGGTCCAAAAATTGCACTATTCCTTAACAACTGTGATTTGGGTGGTTACAATTCCAATAAATTCGATATTCCATTGCTGGTTGAAGAATTCTTAAGAGCTGACATTGTGTTTGATTTGAAAGGTCGACGATTTGTTGATGTTCAGAACATATTTCACAAAATGGAACCACGAACACTCAAAGCAGCTTACAAGTTCTATTGCCAAAAAGAACTGGAAAATGCCCATTCTGCCGAGTTTGATGCTAAAGCTACGTATGAAATATTGAAAGCTCAACTTGAACGCTACAAAGAAGCAGTCTACATTGATGCGAATGGGAATACTATTCAACCCATCATTAATGATATTAAAGCACTTCATGACTTTTCATTTCAAAACAGAAATGTAGATCTGGCAGGTCATATTATCTATAATGCCAAAGAAAAAGAGGTGTTTAACTTTGGAAAATACAAAGGAAAAGTAGTGGAAGATATTTTCAATATGGAACCTTCATATTATGATTGGATGATGAAAGCTGATTTCCCCCTTTACACTAAAAAGGTTATAACATCAATTAAATTAAGGGGATTCAACAAGAATTCGGTTAGCATCTCATAACCAGGCTTTTTAATTGAACAGACATTGAATTTCAATGGAATAGAAACACAAGAAGGCAATCCTTGTACTCATTAATTTCTTAACATACTGCAAAATGAAGATTATTTGTATTGGGCGAAATTATATTGACCATGCCAAAGAATTGAACAATCCGTTACCGGCTACTCCTGTTTTCTTTATGAAACCGGAATCAGCATTGGTAAGGGGTAACTTGCCTTTCTTTTATCCGGCTTTTTCAAACGATATACACTATGAAGGGGAACTTGTGCTACATATCAATAAGGTTGGGAAAAATATTAATCAGAAACATGCTCACACTTATTATGACGCAATTGGATTCGGTATAGATTTTACTGCACGTGATCTTCAACAGCATGCAAAGCAAAATGGATTACCCTGGGAAATTGCCAAGGCATTTGACTCATCAGCCCCGGTAAGTGAGTTTATTCCAATTGAAGAGATACCTGATATTGAAAATATCAATTTTAGTTTACATAAAAACGGTATGCAGGTACAAAATGGCTATTCTTCACAAATGATTTTCAGCTTTGATACATTAATTGCCTATGTATCAAGATTTGTGACTTTAAAAATGGGAGATCTCATCTTTACCGGAACTCCGGCAGGTGTGGGTCCTGTGCTGGTTGGTGACAAACTTGAAGGTTTCATTAATGGAAAGAAAATGTTACTCTGCAACATAAGATAAACTAGAGGAAGATTATTTCAGTGATAACCTCATGATCAGCCTTATTATTAAGACTTTTAATTAGTTTCTTTTTGGCATATTCAAGTTCATATCTTAAAGCAGGAGATTTCAACTTCACAAAAAGGACTTTGTTTTTAATGTAGAGTTGTTCAGTTTCCTTTGAAATCATTGCTCCTACAATTGAATCCCATAGGTTTAAGATTTTACCTTCATAAAATTTATCCCGGTACTTATATTGAGCTATCCAGGCTTCAATGGCTTCTTTTAAAGTTTGGTCGTTTGACATTTCAAGTCTATTGAACAGATGCAGAGCCATTGACAACCTTATATATCAGGTGATCTTGCTCCGAATCCTTAAATAACATATTAATTCTTTCAGGCTGAGTGTCAGTGATGAATACTTGGCCAAAGCTATTACCGCCAACAAGATTAATGATCTGCATTACCCTTTTATAATCAAGCTTGTCAAAAATATCATCAAACAGGAGTATTGGCTTATAGTCTTTGATATTTTTAGTATACTCAAACTGAGCAAGTTTCAAGGCAACAAGAAATGATTTCTGCTGACCTTGAGATCCGAATTTTTTCACCGGCAAGTCCATAATCTTAAAGTCAAGATCATCCTTGTGTATTCCACCGGTAGTATATCTCATAGCGAGATCACGCTCTGTATTGGAATCAAATATTTCATCTAGTGACTTATCCGACAAATCAGAGTAGTAGTTTATATCAACAACCTCCTTGCCATTGGTAATAAATTCGAAGTATTGACGAAAAACAGGAATAAAACCGGCAAGAAATTCAGCACGTTTGGCAAATATTCTTGCTGCAGGTTCTTCCATTTGTTTTCCGTAGATTTCAAGAGTAGCATGATCATAATATCTCTTTTCACCAAACTGCTTTAATAGCGCATTACGCTGCCATAAAGCTTTATTGTAGGTGATAAGGTCGTCAAGGTAATACCTGTCAAACTGCGAAATTACACTATCAATGTATTTCCTTCTTATCTCACTTCCTTCATTGATGAGATCTCTATCATAGGGCGATACCATTACCAGAGGAAACTCTCCAATATGATCTGCAAGGCGTTCATATTCCTTGCCATTTTTTTTAAACTGCTTCTTGGCACCCCGCTTTTGAATACAACTTACATCATCAACAAGATGTGAATTTCTATGGAATTTGCCATGAATGGCAAAGAAGTCTTCACCATGCTTGATATTTTGATTATCGATAAGATTAAAATAGCTCTTGGTAAATGAAAGATAGTAAATCGCATCAAGAATGTTTGTTTTGCCCTCACCATTATCGCCGATGAAACAGTTGATATGGTCAGAAAACGCAAAACTATTCTCTGAATAGTTCTTAAAATTGTATAGTTGTAAATTTTTCAGGAACATGATTATATAATTCGTTGATGATCATTAGAGTAATTAATTCCTATGCTTTATTATTCGGACTTGTAATTTGTTAAATGCTCAATTTCTAAGGCAACCTTCTCCAATAACCAATTTGGAGTTGATGCAGCACCGGTTATTCCAATTTTCCTTGCACCCTCAAACCATTCCGACTTCAATTGCTTTTCATCGGATATTTTATAAGTATTGACATTTACTCCTTTGCTGATTGAAGACAAATATGCACCATTAGAACTCTGTTCTCCGGAAACAAAGACAATGACATCATTATTCTGGGCAAAAGACTTTAAGTTTGGAACTCTATGTTTTATACTACCACAGATAGTGTTAAATATCTGAACATTCTCGTTGTTTATCCCTAGTCCTATGAACTGCAAAAACAGATTAGATACAAAGCGCTCAAAATCAGAAACATTAATAGTGGTTTGTGCAAATATATCCATTGGCGAATTGAGATCAATGCCTGATAGGTCATCAGCATTTTCAACAACAACCACCTTAGAGCTGCAGTAACCTATCAATCCTTCTACCTCGGGATGCTTTCTCTTGCCAAAGATTACAATTTGTCCACCTATTGATTGCATGCGAAGACTGCTTGTTTTTACCTTTTGTTGTAGGCTGTGCACAATTTTACAAGTTGCATCAACGACCTCATTACTTGAAAGTTGGAGCTTATACTGAGTCTCAGGAGTAACCCCGTGGGCCCTAATTAGAATTTTTGAATTAGTAAGAGTATCAAGATCACCGGGTGATATAATCCTTAATCCATTATCTTCAAGCCTATTCAATTCCTCAGGGCAATGCACAAGTTCTCCAAGACTAAAAACATCAATATTCCCTTGAAGTAACTGACCGGCTATATTAATCGCCTTAGTGACCCCTGGGCAGAAACCGGCATTAGGATCAATATTGATGGTGATCATAATGATTGCATTTGTACAAAAATACGAAAAAGAACCGGTAGGCCGTTATGCTGTCTTCCATAATGCAATAATAATATCATTGGGGATAATTATTCCAAAAATCGAATAGAAGTAAATAAGAAAGGGATTTAATGGGCAGGTTGCCTGAAAGTACAACTATTCAAATACCAAAGTTAAAGATTGATACCGAGGCTGAAGATGTTGGGTGATCCTGAGATATGGTAAGCAGAGCGGGCGTAACTGAGATTAAACTTTGAAACTCTAAATCCGAATCCCCATGAAAAGCCAACAGTTGAACGTTTGCTCTCTAACTTCATCTCTTGCCGGCGTTGATAGTTATAGCCGAATCTGATACTAAAATTTCGAGTAGGAACGAACTCACCACCAATAACCACATGCCTCATGGCCTTATCGGCAAACTCAGCTACTTCTGATTTCTTTTTCAATTCACCGGTAAAAGGGTCAATATTATCATCGGCAGGATCAACATAGGTTAAATCCCATTTTTGGAGATTTGTCAAGAGAATGGAATATCTAAAAGGAAGATGTTGAAGCTTTTTTGACAATCCATATTGAATCTCAAATGGAAGGGGTTCTTTATTTCCAGGCGTAAATTCTGTTAACTGAGCACCTATATTTCTAGCAACTAATGACATAACTAGTCCTTTATGAGATACATGATAGGAACCGGCAACATCAACTGCCAAGCCAAAAGAGGAGAAGGTTTCAAAGTTAGAATAGACAGCTTTGATGTTAGCCCCAATACTAAAAGAGGAATCGAGCCTTCTGCCCCACCCTATTACAGGTGCAAATTCATTACTGGTAAATTCACCGTTTACTTGCCCGGTTTCATCTGTTCGTACAAATTTACCATAGTCAATGTATTGTACGGTAGCAGCAAAACTACCATGTTTTTCAAAAGTGCGGGAATAGCTGACAAAACCATAGCTGATATCAGCATAATTATCGACAAAGTTCAATGATATGTCATTGTGCATTTCACTGTTTAGCAGTGAAGGATTGTTAAGTCCTATAGATAGATCATTGTCGTCAATTGCCACGAAGTTGTATCCCAGGGCAGCAACCCTTGCTGAATTTGGAAGGTTTAGGAATGAAAAAGCCTGCTGACCACCCTTTTGAGCAAATGAAAATGTTATCTGGAATAAGAACGAGAGAAGTAACAATCCTTTGGATAAATGATTCACGTTGCCGGTATTATTAGTTTTACAATGCAAATGTAAGAATACACCCGCCAGTTTTTTCAATAAACGGCGGTAATATTATAATATTGCGGGGAAGTTTACAAAAACAAGACGTTACAGCAACATTATACTGCAATGAACAATATTTAGATAAAAATTATGGCAAATTAGCCTGCAATTTGCTTTCTGATTAAATTTAGAGC
>JAEYXG010000328.1 GCA_023428585.1 Bacteroidota bacterium | reverse complement strand
TTCATAGGCAGTGAATGGTCCTTTGATACATTTGGAAACACTTCCTTTTCCGAAACATACCGCACTGCATTCCTTGATAATTCGTCCTTGCTGATGTTATCAGGTCTTAACTTACTGTTCTTGTCGTAAAATAATGGGTCAATTGTGTACCAGCTCAATAGTGCACGGTTATAGCCCGATGATAGTCCGCTTCCCACAATTCCTTCGGGGAACATATCACGGGTAACCTGACCTCGTGGAATTCCTGACAGGAACCATGTTCCAACATTTTTCAGATCTATGGTAGATTTGCTTCCTTCAAAGTCGTCAATGTATGAAGTGCCGGTTTTCCCAACTGCCCTGGAATGGCCTGGAATAAAATGAGCCATTTCACCGTTTATCTGAATGCGTGAAGGCACCTTGGTTCCATAGAATGGCAGTTTATCAACCATCTTGGTTAACCATAGTGATTCCGTTTGATAATCAAAATTCAACCCCCACATGGTATTGGAGATGGGTTCCTGACCAAAATTGGTTTTCTGGGTGAGCGGCCTTTCATGTAAGTTTAGCAATGTAGCCCCTATGAGGAAGTTGTTGCTGACCTTATAATCAACATGCGCTCCCATCATGGTCTGCTGCTGGAGATTGAAGGTGGCGTTGTTCTCAAGTGAAATGTTGACCGGTGTACCTGAATTCAGAATACCAGCATTTATAATCTTTACCCTACCCAGAGTATAATCGACAGTATAATCAACATTTTCTGTTAATGGAATTCCTCCTGCTGTCACCCTTACTGATCCTTGTGGAACATTCAAGGCATTCAATGAAATCTCTGATCCCGATTGTGATTTATACTGGCCCTCAATCAGATATCTGTTTTTGTCTGGATATTGCTGAGCCCCACTCTTGGTTAGGGTATAGAGAGAATCGTATGCATATTTATTGGCCAGTTGTGTATTATTCAATTTGTTCCTTAAATAACTGCCAAACGGTTCTCGCACAGTGAAATATATCCTTCCATTGGAAGATTGTATGGTTCCTCCTTCTCTTCCTGCATTGTCTATGAAGTCAAACAATCCATCGTGAGGGGGATTTGATTGGGGGTCCAAATTATCGAAATTGAATACCCTTAGTAATGGAACTCCTGAAATTCCTTCAGGTCCATCAGTGAAATAACCGGTTGGTACGGTATTCTCATTACCGGAATATAATATGTTTAAAATAAAATCTTCCCTATTCACCTGAAAAGCTCCAATATTGTAAACATTTTTCATCATGAGGTCCCATATTGGGAGCCTGGTATTCAGGGCCGTGCTTTTTAGCAGTTTTACCATTAATGATGAAGGAGAAGAAATACCCTGATCAGAAAATTCACCAACCTGGTATAGGCCTTCTTTGCCTATTACTGTGTATTGATAGGCAACAGCCAACACCTGATCGGAATTCAGAGCTGCATTCAATGAAATAAAACCAAGTTTTGAATTGAAGGTGTACTCACTGGCATTGAGCTTCCGGGCATTTTCAACTTTATCAAAGTCTGTTCCGGCAACAAATCCAAAAGGGGGTCCTGATAAATATTGGGTAACAAGGTTAATGTTTCGTATTGTTGTGGTATCAAATTTACTCAAGAGGTCATTTGAGCGATTATCAGGATATTGATACTGGGCATTTGGAATAATTGTCTGATTGTATGGATCACGTTCACCCAAATCCATAAATGCAACAATGTTACGGTTATCAGTCACCGCAGGGCCAATATTGGTTACCCATACTTCAATTTTTGTTATATTGATATTTGAGTTAACTATTGGCAGTTTACTAAGGGCATTATCATAATGCTCGGCGAAATACTGTGAAATGAAGAAGTGTTTGTTTTCTTCATAATCCAATGCCGTTAAGCTGAATTCACTTGTTTGGGCACCACCCTGAACAGTTATATTTGATGTTTCACTCTTTTGTTGTGAGAATACGGCAGTAACGGTAGCCCTTCCAAACTGCATTTGTGTTTTCAACCCAAATAAGCTCTGGCTACCGGTAATAAGTGTGCTTGTGAGAGGAAATGTAATATCACCAGCCTCTATCAGTTTGATGATCTCATCTTCCTTTCCCTCGTACTTCAGTTTTAGCTTATTCTCAAAATCAAAGGTAGCTTCCGTGTTGTAGTTGGTATTGAATTCAATTTTGTCGCCAATCTTTGCCATAACGCTCATCTGAATCCTCTGCTGGAAGTCGAAGTTAGTTGTGCGGCGCTGGCGCAAATCAAGAGCGGGGTCATCACGGCGGTTCGACAAAATGCCAAAAGTTACTTCGGCACTTCCCTGTGGCCTGATATCAATGGTATTACCACCAAATATCCTATCAAAAACTTCCCCACCAATATGAATTTGGGGTATTATGCCCGTACGTGAACCTGCGGCAGTACCAAGTGATCGTTCTCTCCAATAACTCTGTAATGAGCGTTGTAGATTTAATTCCTTGTATTCATCAGTAGTATAGCTCCAGGGTGAAGAAAGGTTGATATCTCCGGCTTTCTTGGTAAATGTGTATGTATTGGTAACGGGATCATAGATAACTTCATCCTTAAAATTGGAGGGTGTACCTAGAAATAGTTTATTGTCTTCGGCAGGTGATGTCATTTCACCGGGCTGACCTGATGGAATTGGATAGGGCAAATCACCCTCAGGTAAAGTTGTATCAGGAGGTGTAATTTGTATATAATTCCCTTCCGGTGATGCTGAATTAACTGGTGTAATGAATATTCCCCATAACAGGGTTACTACAAAAAGCAGTACAAACGTTCGTAAAAGGTATTTAATTATTCGCTCCAAGGAACTAGTTTATTTTGATTATGATACTTTTGTGCCTGCAGATGCCTGCCTTTTGATTTTAACTAAATTAACCTATTCTCTTTCGAAAAAGCGCCCTTCTCCATTACTTAAATCAACTTTCTTGAATTAAGTAATCCAGGCATCACATAATTTTAAGTGCACTTTTAATTAATTGTTCAACAGTTATGGAAGAACCTTCATCCTGAATAATTTTGTCAACAGTCTTCTCAGCCAGGTTTCTATTAAAGCCAAGCAAAGTTAAAGCTGATAACGCCTCTTCCTTGTTAGTATTGTGCGTAGTTCCTAAAATTTCTTTGATACTAACATCTTTAACCAACTTGTCTTTCAGGTCAATAATTATTCTTTGAGCCGTTTTCCCACCAATTCCCTTTACTCTTTGAAGCATACCAACCTTTGCATTTATTATAGCTTCTGAAACATCAGAGGGTGTAAGTGATGAAAGTATTAACCTGGCTGTGTTTGCGCCAACCCCCGATACGGATATGAGATGGCGAAACAGCATCCTTTCATCTTCATTTGCAAACCCAAACAGCATTTGGGCGTCCTCTCTTACAACCAAATGTGTTAGCAACCTGCACTCAGTTTTGCCTTTTATAAGCGAGTAAGTGTTTAGCGAAATGGCTATGTTATACCCTATCCCTTTGCAGTTAATAACTGCAGAGGCTGGATTTAGTGAATCAATAGAACCTTCTATAAATGCGTACATAGCTGGCCAAAATCTGTTAACCGACAAAAATAGAGATAATTATTTGAATATTGAATTATGCTCTGATAATTGAGAGTCCAAAAAAACTAACTTTACCAACAATTTTAAGTGAGTGTTAATCAAAGTTGATGCCTGTATATGCAGGCAACAGCAGTTTTCTTTAATCTAAGTTTCAAATTAAAAATCCATTCATCATGAAAAAGATGTCAATGTTGGTTTTATTGATGCTGATCATTATCTCAGCAAAATCACAACCTTGGTTCGATGTAGGTTTAAAAGGAGGGGTAGGAACATCCTTTATGTATAATAAGCAGATATTTGATGATCAATACCTAACTCATAAGTTTAAACCCGGCTATACCTACGGTGCAAAATTTGGATTTAACTTCATCCAGCAACATCAAATTACATTTGATGTTATGAAATCCTCTCTCACTCAAGGATTTATTTATTACCCTGAGGCTGGAAATGAAGTGTTTAGGGATTACACCCTGAATGGTATGGATTTTTTATTGATGTATAGGTCAAATATTAAGGGAACTTATTTCGAAATTGGACCACAGTGGAGTACAATGTCTGGAACGAAATATAAAGATGAAGGGGGTGATTTTATAAATCCCTATACTCCCGATCAGATTATTAATAAAAGCAACTTCTCAATGGCAGTAGGCTTTGGAGGATACGTTTTTGGTACTGATAATTTCGGCGTAACTGCTGGCTTTAGAGTAAACTACACCCTTAATGATATCGCCTCAGAATCAGGAAGAGATAAGAATTTCCCTATGCTCACTCCCGGCGAGCCTTCGCCTACCCATAACTTGGGTGTTATTTTTATGCTGGAGGCAAATTATGATTTTGGTTATCTGGTGAGCTCACGATGTGGTAAACGAACAAAGCTTTTTGTGTTCTAGTACGCATCTTTCTCAATATTATCAGCAGGTTTGGCAAACTTTTCTATTTTATAAATGT